>CAMLFI010000001.1 GCA_946479225.1 uncultured Mucilaginibacter sp.
CTGATTCGTTAAAACCTATGTTGTTTTTAAAATAGGAGAAATTAAGGTGAGAATATCCCCATTCTTTATTAAGACCCAGCATGCCGCTCAAACTGGTGTTGTTAAAACCGCTGTTGGCATAATAACCGGCAGGAGTTTTAAAAGAGTATGCATTTTGATAAGATCCGCGGCCGCGCCATACAAAACCATTGTTGTTACCGCTTAGCATTAACGATGTATTGGTGAGGCCGTTATTAGTAGCGTAGCTGCTCAATACCTCACCTTTCATTTTCCCCGGCGATGGCACTAAAGGATCAAGTACATTGATAACGCCGCCAATAGCGTCAGATCCATATAGAAGGGAGGCTGCACCGCGAAGCACTTCAACTCGATCGGCTTGATTTTGATCTATTTCTATACCATGTTCATCGCCCCATTGCTGGCCTTGCTGCTTTACGCCGTTGGTAAGTGTAACCACACGATTATAGCTAAGTCCGCGTATAACCGGCTTTGATATAGCACCACCTGTAGTAATTTGCCCCATGCCGGGTACCTGGCGCGCCAAAGCATCTATCAGGTTGGTAGATGGCGATAATAGTTCCTCACGTGATACACTGCTTGCTGATGTGCTGTTGCTTTTATTACTTGATGTAATAGGCGTACCGGTGATGACAACTTCCTTTATCTCAACAATACTGCGCTCCAATGCAAAGTTTAAAGCGCCCCCCGAGGCAAGGTCAATGGTTTTTACCTGCGTTTTATAACCGGAATAACGCGCTTCAATAACGTAGCGGCCGCGCGATGGGAGTGAGGCAAAAGAAAATTGACCGTTTGTATCACTAATTGTACTCAGCCGCAATTGAGATATGGTAATTACAGCGCCCGGCAAATTTTCGCCTGTTTTGGCATCTGTTATAGTGCCGCTTACCGAGCCTGCGGCGCTTGCGAATAAGTAATATGGAAATATTACAGCTATAAAAAAGCCGAATAATAATTTTAGTTTCATTACAAGAATGTTTAACTGAATTTTTAACAAAAGGATTAATTATGCCCTAACAGGCATGCTTGTCTTGTTAAATAAGCGGCGGCCCGCGCGTTGCCGCGAGAACCAATGATATGCTTTGATAGGAAAGGCCTGCAACCTGCAACTGTTTATAAGCCGTACCATAAATTACAGTATGATTTAAGTCGACGCTTAAAAGGGCCGTTGAATTATGGTTGAGCTGACAAATTTTACAATTCTCATCTGTGCTGGCAGGCGCATTGTGTTTTGATGGGTTTGTTTTAGAAGAGGAGGCTACGTGGCTGTGGGTAAAAACAATGATCTGTCCCGTGGTAAAACACAGAAGCAAAGCAAAGGCAGCTATAATTTTTATCGTCCTATTCTTCATAAGGCGCGACAAAGATAGCTATTTAAAACTAAAAGCAACATGTTTGCATTAAGTAATTTCTTACCTCTTTAGTGTTAAGATTTTTTGGCTGTTGCGAAAACAATTATGCCGCCAACCAGTAAAATACCGCCTGCGTATGGCGGCCAGGTAACGGTTTTTTCTTTGTCTGCAGATATTTCCAACGGACCGGCATCAACTACTTTTTCTTTTTTCGTGTAAGTAAAGCCGGTCCAGATCAGCATCACTGCGCCAATCACTATCATTATAATTCCAATTGTTCTGTTCATGGCAGGTTATTTTATAGTGCGATATTATAACCCTCTCACCTCAAAATTGTTTGCCTCACGATATGAGGCGAACTATAATAAAAAAAGGGCGAAGACCAATTGATCCCCACCCCCAACTTTACAAAAAAAATTTAACGCCAGCCGCCGCCTAAGGCACGGTATAAATTCACTTCATTTAAAAAAATGTTCTTTTTGGTAACAGCTAATTGTAATTCAGCATCAAGTACATTTCGCTGTGCCGTAATAACTTCCAGATATGTTGCGCGACCAACCAGGTAAAGATTCCTTGAAACACTCACGGCATTATTCAATGCTGTAACCTCTTCCTGTTTCAATTGATAATACTTATGGAAGTTATCCATGCCCTTAAGACTGTTCATTACCTCCTGGTAACCGCCGATTATAGTTTTCTGATAATCGTAAAGCGCAGCTTTTGCTTCTGCTACCTTATATTCATAGTCGGATTTTATGCGTCTCCGGTTAAGTACCGGCGCTGTAAGTCCGCCAATAATACCGTACACTGCTGATGCCGGATTAAACAACAATGCGCCTTTAAAGGCATTATATCCGCCATAAGCATCAATGGTTAAAGCCGGGAAGAACGCTGCCCTTGCAGAGCGGATATCAGCATTAAGCGCGGCCAATTCCAACTCAGCCTGGCGTATATCAGGCCGGTTAAGCAACAATTGGGTAGGTATACCTGTACTCAACTGACGTGGTTCTGTAAGTGCTATAATGGAGGTGTCGCGTAATATGGGGCGGTTAAAACTACCTGTAAGCAACCGCAATGCGTTTTCTACTTCAGTTATCTGTTGCGATACTTCATATTGCAGACCTTTTGTATAAGCCAGTTGAGCAACAAATTGTTGTACTGCCAACTCGGTAGCCCGGCCGCCCAGTTTTTGAATTTGTACAATTTCGAGCGCGCTCTCCTGTAGTACTATATTTTTTTTGATGATGCCCAGTTCGCTATCCAACGCAAGCAACTCATAATAGTTAGCAGCTATCTGCGCAGTTAATTCGGTTGAGACCAGTCTATACCCACTTTGTGTGGCTAAATAACGAGCTAAAGCCGCTTTCTTTTGACTTTTAAGCTTGCCCCATAGGTCAACCTCCCATGAGCTTCGCAAGCCTACAAACAGATCTGGCGTTGGACTGGTAGGGATTCTTTGCTTGTCGTTAATATTACTCGATAGATTAGTATCATAGTTGCCCACACCATTCATAGTGTAAGCTCCAAAACGGTCAGCGCCTGCACTTACATTAAAATTTAGCCAGGGCAGCAGCAAAGATTTGCTATACTTGAAATTGGCGGCAGCCATCTCCACGCGTTGCAGGGTAGCCTGCAGATCCAAATTTGAACTAAATGCCGTATCAATAAGCTGTGTCAACATAGGATCAGCAAAAAAACTCTTCGAAGGAAGCGAAGCTATGGTAGTGGTATCAGCGGCCGCGGTTTCAAAGGTAATAGGTAGGGCCTTTTCCGATTTTACCGTTATGGCCTTATAGTTCTTGCATCCTGCTGCCATGGCAAACAGCAGTACGAGAACGTGGAATTTATACAATTTTATAGTATGTCGCATTATTGATGATGATGATGGTTTAAATGTTCAGATTCTAATACCTGAACGGGGACTACACACTCTTGAGGCTTCTTTTTATCCATTGATGCAAAGATGACATACAGGCCGGGGATAATAAATACACCGAAAATGGTACCGAACAACATACCGCCGGCGGCAGCTGTACCAATTGACCTATTACCCACAGCGCCCGCACCTGTTGCAATGCAAAGCGGAATTAAGCCTGCGATAAATGCGAAAGATGTCATCAGGATAGGGCGTAAACGCGATGCTGCCCCGTCAACAGCGGCTTGCAGTACCGTAGCGCCTTCACGCTGCCGTTGCACCGCGAACTCGATAATAAGGATAGCGTTTTTACCTAACAAGCCTATCAACATTACCAATGCCACCTGTGCATAGATGTTGTTTTCAAGACCAAGTACTTTCAGGAAAAAGAATGCTCCGAAAATACCTGTAGGTAAAGAAAGAATTACCGGCAGCGGTAGCAGGAAGCTTTCATATTGGGCACAAAGCAACAGGTAAACAAATACCAAACAAAGCGCGAAAATATACAGTGTCTGGTCGCCTGAGAGGATTTGCTCCCTTGTCATGCCCGACCATTGGAAAATGTATCCACGCGGTAATTCCGCCGCTTTTTCCTCAATAGTCTTTATAGCGTCGCCGCTACTAAAACCTGGTTCCGAATCGCCCGTAACCATCGCCGATGTGTACATATTAAAGCGCGTTACCTGCTCAGGGCCTAACACACGTTTAATGGTGATAAACGTTGAAAACGGAACCATTTCGCCTTTTTTATTCTTTATCATAAGGCCCAGCAGATCCTCAGGTTTACCTCTATACTCAGGCGAAGCCTGAACCATAACTTTGTACATTTGACCGAACCGAATAAAATTAGAAGCGTAATAGCTACCCATCAAAGTCTGAAGTGTCGACATAGCCTGATCTGTTGTGATACCTTTTTGCGCAGCTACAGCATGATCAATAGAAATAAGGTACTGAGGAAAAGTTGCATTGAAGTTGCTTGATGTGCCTGATATTTGTGGCGTTTCATTAAGTTTATTTACAAATGCGTTGGTTACTTCAGCTTCCTTAAGCAGGTTTCCGGTACCGCTTTTGTCTAAAACCCTAAATTCAAAACCACTTGTATTACCGAAGCCTTGCACCGTTGGCGGCGGCAGAAATTGAATGTCAGCGTCAGAGATACCTTTCGTCTTTTTTTCAAGAATTGCTATGATATCCTTAACGGTTTCCTTTCTGTCATCCCATGGTTTAAGGTTTATCATGCCCATACCATAAGATGCGCCCGCTGTGTTGTTAACCAAGCTAAAACCAGCCAAAGTGGATATTGATTCTACCGCTTCCAGTGATTTAGTTTGTTCATAAATGGCCGACAAAATATTTTCGGTACGTTCTACAGTCGCCCCCGGTGGCGTGGTAACGTTAACGTAAATTACACCCTGGTCTTCCGTTGGGATAAAGCCTGTTGGTAATATCGCGTTAAAGCCCCATGTAGCAATAAAAAAGAATGCCAATACGCCAATTGTCAGCGCTTTCCGTCCGGCTATTTTCGCTGTAACGCCTGCATACTTATCGGCTAAAGCATTATACCCTGTATTAAATTTATCGAAGAATCTTGCCAGAGCTCCTTTATGTGCGCTAGGATTATGTGGCTTAAGTAATAACGCGCATAAGGCAGGGGTCAGGGTGACGGCATTTATACCGGATATCACAATAGCGAATGCCAACGTTAACGAAAACTGACGGTAAAATACGCCAACCGGCCCCGTCATAAATGCTACGGGAACAAATACTGCCGACATTACTAGTGTTATGGCGATAATAGCGCCGCTGATATCTTTCATGGCAGCGATGGTGGCGTCCATGGGAGTCAAATGTTCTTCGGCCATTTTTACGTGTACAGCCTCAACTACCACTATGGCGTTATCCACCACAATACCTATAGCCAGTACCAGTGCAAATAGCGTGAGAAGGTTGATAGAAAAACCTAATGCCTGCATACATGCTAAAGTTCCTATGAGTGCAACAGGCACAGCAAGGCCGGATATTAGTGTTGAACGGAAATCCTGTAGGAACAGATATACAACTAGAAATACCAGTATAAACGCTTCGATTAATGTGCGTAAAACTTCGTGAATAGAAGCATCCAGAAAGCGCGAAACATCATAGTTTACATTATAACCCATTCCTTTTGGAAACTGCGTTGTCTTAAGTTCAGACATGCGCTGCTTAATGTTTGTAATAACTTCGCGAGCGTTTGAGCCGGGGCGTTGTTTGATCATGATAGAAGCTGATGGGCGCCCATCAGTTTTCGAAACCATGCCGTAGTTCAACGAACCAAATTCTACATCAGCAATTTCCCGTAGTTTTAAAACGGAGCCATTATCGTCAGCGCGAACAACAATGTTTTTGTATTCTTCCGGCTCAAAGAACTTGCCCGGATATCTTAAGACATATTGCAGCAGTTGGGGCGATTTATCAGAGCTTACACCGGTTTTACCTGGCGCGGCTTCCACATTTTGGGCACGGATAGCTTCTATAACATCGTCGGTAGATACCTTGTAAGCAGTCATACGATCTGGTTTTAACCATACACGCATAGCATACTCTTTAGCTCCTAAAATTTCAGCGTAACCTACCCCATCAATACGTTTAAGTTCCTGTAACACGTTAATGTCCGCAAAGTTGTAGATGAATTTTTCATCTAGTTTATCATCCTCGCTAATAATGTTAAGGTACATCAGCATGCTGTTTACCTCCTTTTCAGTTTGAACGCCGGCTTTGGTTACCTCTTCGGGTAATTCATCAAGTGTTTTTGCAACACGGCCCTGCACAATAACAGCGGCCTGGTCAGGGTCGGTACCCACATTAAAATTTACTTCAATAACGGTCAATCCGTCGTTGGTACATACGGTTGACATATAGGTCATGCCGGGCACACCGTTAATAGACCGCTCAAGCGGAGTGGCTACCGCTTTGGCACAAACTTCGGCATTCGCGCCGGTATAATTAGCTGTAACTGTTACAGTCGGGGGGGCTATATCCGGGAATTGTGTTATGGGCAGCTGCAGCAAAGCTAACACCCCCACCAACACAATAAGCAAGGAAATAACAAGCGACAGTATAGGTCGCCTGATGAACATTTCGAACATAAGGTACTACGTTAGATAAAAAAAATAAAGGATAACAGTCTTAAACGGACTGAATCTATTTCATGGCCAGTTTTTTACCGGCCGATGCATTGGTTGGTTGTATTACCATACCATCGCGTGCGTTTTGCGTGCCTTCATACACAATTTTGTCACCGTGTTTAAGCCCGTCTTTCACCACATAATAGTGTGCAAGGCGGGTAACAGGTGCAATACTCTGCATGTGCAGCATGTTATTTTTATCTACTACATACACGTAGCTCTTGTCCTGTACGTCAAATACAGACTGTTGCGGAACTAATATTACAGAATCAACATTTGATGAAATATACAGCTTGCCGGTAGCGCCATGGCGCAGCAACCTGTTCGGGTTTGGGAATTTTGCTCTAAAGTCGATTGATCCTGTTGATTGTTCAATTTGTCCTTCAACGGTTTCTATGTTTCCGGGTTGTTGGTATGCACTGCCGTCAGACAGTACCAGCTTCACGTTGGTATCTGATACCTTTTTTCTTTCAGCACGCTGGTACCTTAGGTATTCATTTTCCGGAAAACTGAAGTAGGCATACATCGCAGAAATATCAGAAACGTCTGTAAGCAATGTGCCTTCATCTATCAAACTCCCTGCCTTAAGCGGTATTCTATCAACTATGCCATCAAAAGGAGCGCGGATATTGGTATAAGCCAAATGATTCTCGGCGCTCTGTACGGATGACCGGGCCTCTTCAATCATAGCTTTATCAGCATTTAATTTGGCAAGGGCCACTTCAAGTTCTGATTTGGATATAACTTTTTTGTCAACCAGTAATTTGATACGCTCGGCTTCTACTTCAGTTGCCCGGGCAGCAGCTACAGCACTGCTTAAAGCCGCCTTTGCCTTACTTAGCATAACGCGGTACTCCTCGTCGCTTATTTTAAAGAGGAGCTGGCCCTTTGTAACAGATTTTCCCTCGTCTACATATATCTTTTCAAGGAAGCCTTTAACGCGGGCTCTTATTTCTACGTTCCGAATGGCTTGTATGTCAGCCACGTAGGGGGTTTCTAAAACGGTATCGCGGGCGGTTAGGGTAACCACCGGTAGTTGTTCAATTGTTTGTGTTTGTTCCTTATTGTCCTGACTATTAGCAGTGCACCCCGTTATGTAAACCGGTACAGTTATAACTAATAGCCATCTATATACTGATCTTATCGTTGCCATGATGTTGTGATATTAAGCTATGTAATTTGATATCCGCTGCGTGCAGATATCGGGAATAAAAAAACGCGTAATGCGTTAGCGAAATAAATTGCTAAATCAAAACGGACTTAGCCTGAACAAAAAGTTGTAGTAACTTGGCAAAAAGCGGCTTACCGTATGGTATTTACTACGGTAAAGCTTTATAGTAGTAGGTATAGTATTACAAAATGAAAATAGCTGTTGAGTAGGAACCAATATGGCCGGGGATGTGATCCGGTTAAATACAAAGTGGTTATGGTATTTTATTTTATGGGAGTGGTTGCCATCCTCTTCGGTAAGATCATCGTAAAAATGAACGGCCGTACTTAGCAGCGAACTCATTTCTAACAAACATTGTTCTGATGTATCGGTACATGATGAATTGAGCTCCACCAAACTTGTAGGCACCTGAAACCATATAACTGAATTGATCAGCCATGCAGAAAGAAATATGATGCTCCATCTTTTCAGCATAGTGCGAATTTAGCAATAAAAAAGCAACAAAATCAATCATTTTTAAATAAATTCATATCGTTTTGCCCTTTGTAATAAGAATATTATAATTAAATGAGATTAATATGATCTATTTAATAAATGTGTGGCAAAAAAATGTTTAATAAACCGTATTGTTTTTAAAAAAACTATTTTCATATTTGTGACGGTTTAAAAATGAAGGTTACGAATTTAAATATTAACTGGTGGTGGCTTAACGAGAGATCGTAGGGCAAATCCGTGTTATATATAAATATATTGTGAGGGTTGCCAGTTTGGTAACCCTTTTTTGTTTAAAGGTCATTTTTAAATCTATACCCCTAAAAGTTAACAATGAAACAGATATTAAACTATCTTTTTGAAAATAAGGCCTTCAGTAAAGAGCAAGCGCGCGAGATATTGACAGCGATATCAATGGGTAAATACAATAACTCGCAAATTACCGCTTTTATGACGGCTTATTGCATGCGTAGTATTACCGTTAATGAGTTAGAAGGTTTCCGCGATGCTATGTTGGATCTTTGTTTGCCCGTGGATATGGACGGAATGGAAATGATAGACCTTTGCGGCACAGGCGGCGATGGAAAGGATACTTTTAATATTTCAACCCTTGCTTCGTTTATTGTGGCAGGGGCGGGTTATAAGGTTGCTAAGCATGGTAACTATGGTGTGTCATCGGGCTGCGGTTCATCCAACGTTATGGAATACCTGGGGTACACCTTCACCAACGATATTGATACGCTTAAAAGAAATGCTGACAGGGCAAATATCTGTTTTTTACATGCGCCGCTTTTTCACCCTGCCATGAAAACTGTAGCCCCCATCAGGCGCGAGTTAGGCGTAAAAACGTTTTTTAATATGCTCGGGCCAATGGTTAATCCCGCCAGGCCAAAAAACCAGTTGGTTGGGGTATATAACCTGGAACTTGCGCGTATGTATGCCTACCTCTATCAGCGGTCTGACAGGAGTTATACCATATTGAACGCTATAGACGGTTACGATGAAGTATCGCTCACCTGCGATTTTAAAACCTTTTCGCCGGAAGGAGAGAAGATCTTCTCGCCTGAGAGTTTAGGTTTCGTCCGTTTAGATCCCTCCCAAATTGCAGGAGGCAGCGATGTGCCCGAATCAGCAGAGATATTTACCAAGGTATTAAACGGCGAAGGAACCGAAGCGCAAAACAATGTGGTTTTGGTAAACGCTGCACTTGCAATTAAGACTATTAAGCCGCTAAGTACTTTCGGCGATTGTTTTTACGAGGCTGAACAATCGCTTATGCAACAAAAGGCACTTAAAAGCTTCAAAACACTAATTGGCAGCTAAATGAAAATTAAGGTTTGTGGCTTACGCGATGCGGAAAATATAAAAGCGGTAGCAGCTTTAGGTCCTGATTATATCGGGCTTATACGATATGATCGCTCACCGCGCTATGTGGGTAACCTTGATGAAGCCGGTTTGGAAGCCCTGCCCAAAGCGATTTTAATGACAGGGGTTTTTGTTAATGAGAGCGCGGAAAACATACAGCAGGTTATAGAGAAATATGGCTTAAACGCCATTCAATTACACGGTAATGAAAGTGCCGATTTTGCTGCAGCATTCAAAAACAAAGTTGTAGTTTTAAAGGCGCTCGGAGTGGATGAAAATTTTGATTTTAAACAGCTTGAAAACTACGTTGGAAGCGTTGATTTTTTCCTGTTTGATACCAAAACAGCGGCGCATGGCGGCTCGGGCGAAACTTTTAATTGGAGTATTTTAAATAGTTACAAGTTAGATGTTCCCTTTTTTTTAAGTGGGGGTCTTAGCCTTGATAATTTGGAGGAAATAAGGAATATAAAACATCCGCAGTTTTATGGAGTTGACCTCAATAGTCGTTTTGAAACATCGCCGGGAATGAAAGATATAGAGAAACTAAAGAAGGCATTTGCCCTAATAAAACAATATACTACTAATGAAATACGGAGTTAACGAGCAGGGTTACTACGGCGATTTTGGCGGGGCCTATGTGCCCGAAATGCTTTATCCCAACGTAGAAGAACTACGACAGCGATATTTATCTATTATTAGCGAACCTGCCTTTAGAATGGAGTTTGACCAGTTGCTAAAGGACTATGTAGGCAGGCCATCGCCTTTGTATTTTGCAAAGCGGTATTCAGAGAAGTATGGTGCCAATATCTTTCTAAAAAGAGAAGACTTAAACCATACCGGCTCACATAAGATAAACAATGCCATCGGGCAAATACTTTTGGCTAAACGACTTGGCAAAACACGTATTATTGCTGAGACCGGCGCAGGCCAGCATGGTGTGGCAACTGCCACTGTCTGCGCATTGATGGGGCTGGAATGCATCGTGTACATGGGCGAGATAGATATGGCCAGGCAGGCACCTAACGTGTCGCGTATGAAGATGTTGGGCGCGAAGGTTGTACCTGCTACATCAGGCAGTAAAACGCTTAAGGATGCCACCAATGAAGCCCTGCGCGACTGGATTGCTAACCCGGTCGATACTCATTATATCATTGGGTCTGTGGTGGGCCCATACCCTTACCCTGATATGGTGGCGCGCTTTCAGTCTATCATATCTTTTGAAACCAAAAAACAGTTGCTTGAACATACAGGTAGTGAATTACCTCAATATGTAATGGCTTGCGTTGGCGGCGGCAGTAATGCCATGGGTATGTTTTACCATTTTTTGGATGATGATGATGTGCAGCTAATTGCTGTTGAAGCTGCCGGCAAAGGAGTAGACAGCGGCCACTCAGCAGCTACAACATTTTTGGGCCGCGAGGGCGTTTTACACGGCAGCCGCACCATTTTAATGCAAACCGACGACGGGCAGGTAGTTGAACCTTACTCTATATCCGCCGGTTTGGATTATCCGGGTATTGGGCCGCAGCACGCTCATTTGTATAAGATAAAACGTGCGCAATACGCCAGTGTAACCGACGACGAAGCTTTGCAGGCCGGCTTGTTGTGCTGCCAGTTGGAAGGAATTATACCCGCTATAGAGTCTGCACACGCGCTGGCGCAGCTGGAGAAGATGCAATTTAAGGCAAACGATAATGTGGTGATCTGCCTGTCGGGCAGGGGAGATAAGGACCTGGACACATATATTAAACATTTTGGATATTAGGTAGTTCATGGATCATAGTTGATAGTTCATAGTAACTGTTGGCCATGAACCATGAACCAATAACTACGAACTAACAATGAACCGCTTAAACCAACTCTTTAAAGAGAAAAACAATAACCTTTTATCCATCTATTTCACGGCGGGTTACCCTGAACTTAATTCAACCCTTGATATAGCCGAGGCCCTGGAAAAAGCCGGTGCCGACTTTTTAGAGATAGGTTTTCCATACTCTGATCCCGTTGCTGATGGGCCAACCATTCAGCATAGTTCAGAACGTGCATTAGAGAATGGTATGACCCTTAATGTATTGTTTGAGCAGCTAGAGGATCTGCGCAAGCGGGTTACTATGCCGATATTGTTAATGGGTTATGTAAATCCAATTGTGCAATATGGTGTTGAACGCTTTTGCAAAAAAGCAGCCCAAGTAGGAGTGGATGGCATAATTGTACCCGACCTGCCTATGTACGAATACGAAAGCATGTACGCCCCGTTTTTTAAAGATAATAACTTAAGCAATATCTTCCTGGTAACGCCGCAAACTTCGCCTGAGCGCATCCGTAAGATAGACGAGTTGAGCAACAGCTTTATCTACCTGCTATCGTCATCATCAATAACGGGGGGTAACCTAAATGTATCTGTTAATATAGAGGATTACTACAAGCGCGTAAAGGCTATGGAGCTTAACAACCCAACTATTATAGGCTTTGGTATTACTGACAAGGCATCCTTTAATAAAGCCTGCGAATACGCCAATGGGGCCATTGTAGGCAGTAAATTTGTCAAGTTGTTGGGGGAAGAGAACTACCTCGACAAGATCCCCGCTTTTATAGCATCCATAAAAAAATAGGCAATTTGCGTGGTGATCCACAAAATAGGCTTAATAGATAAAATAAGTGAAACAGGATGTGTCTGTAATGTATTGATTGTTAATGTATTACATATAACGTATGAAACAGTTGAAACAATACTATATTCACATTTTATAATATTATATTCGCAAGTATTTATGTAATTGCCTGTTAATTAAGTGTTTAAGTAAGGAAATTAGCGCTGCTAATTTTAAACAAAAATGGATCATCCACAAAATGGTTAATCAATTGTATTTCAGCTATTTAAAAAATAGCTAATTTGCCGTTGGATCACTTTGAATCACTTTGGATCGCTTTTGCAACACTTTGGATCACTTGGATTTTGAGCCGTCCCGATATATTTCCACTACTCACTAACCGTATAACTAAACACCTGCCTGGCAATTCTGCCATCATTGTCAATTCCTTCAATTGTTACGCGGTATTTTCCGGGCACGCCGTTGGTAAGATAGCTTAGCTGCGCTGTGCCGTTGCTGCCGGTAACAACATTAGGGTTCCAGTAAATTGTTGGCCGCCATTTATCAATGATGCTTCCCGGTATCGCGTTATAATCGGGCGCGTAAAAATCCTTTGCTATATCAAATCCATTTTCAAACCTGTAAAGTTTAACCGGCGCTGTTTTGGTCGAACCCGGTACATAATGCTCCTGCTCATACGCCCAATAATCAATCCCACCGTTTTTCGTTGTAATTACAACCACGCCATTACCGCTGCTTAACCCATAAGCCGCCGCATTGGCTCCCTTTAACACTTCAACGCTTTCAATTTGTGAGGAGGTTAAGGTATTAAGAGCGTCCGGCCGCTCTATTCCATTAACAAAAATAGCCATTGGATTGGTAGACCTTCCTCTCGCAATTAGCCTCTTTCTGCCACTATTATCAGTTGTGACGGTCACATTATTTAATTTCATTGCCAGGCAGTCACCCAACGTTGGCGCCACACAATCTAACAGGTCAATAAAAGTTATTACCTGATCGGGAGTTAAGCCGATGCTTGATGATGATCGCCGAACCAAATCTTTTACAGACTCCGCCTTTTTCTTATCTTTTATAAACACCTCGCTAAGCTCGGTACCAAGTATATTGCCGGTTTTTAAATCTTCTATTCTTTTAGCAACATATTCCATGTATTCGTTAGCATTGTTAACCTTAAGTGTGTCAGCCATTGTTTCATCGGTAATAGGCGGCGGCGTAAATTTATCAACGGCAACATTCAGTTCTTTGCCGTTCTTTTCCTTTGCAACAATATAAAATGGCTCACCTCTTTTAACCGGAATGTTATCAAATTTAAATTTGCCCTTATTGTCTGAAACCGTAGTTAGAACCGGGCCTCCCGCCGGAAAATAAATACCTACTACGCTTGCCACTGCCGGTTTGCCTTTGCTTGTGTAAACCCCGCCCTGCAAAACAGCGGAACTATCCGGTGAAAGACTAATTGCCTGCTGTTGAGTTATTGATACTTTGTCATCAGTTTGCGCTCTTAGCGTTAGTAACATATCATCAAGTTCCCTATAACGTTCAGCATGTGACTTGCCTGTATCATAACTTAACTTGTTGTTTAAAAGCAAGTCGCTGTATATGCTATTGTGATCAACCAAAGGTTCATCAGCTTCATTATTTACCGAAACCGAAAAATTTCCGCTAATTGGTATACTGTCGGCATCCGTAACGGCAATGCTTATGTCAACTTTATCATGTGGCTTATAGGTCGCTTTGTCAGCAGTCAGCTTTACCTTAAGTTGCCGGCTGTTAACTTCGTTGTATACCATTCTATCCGCAACAAGTATGTTATTGGTTGTATACAGGCTAAATTGCAACATACCCTGCGGTAAAGAAGTCTTTAATATCACTATGCTGTCGCCCGTTATCTCTACTTGTTTTTCTTGTTGAAATTTTATCCGGCCGTTTGTTCTGCCAACAAGCCTCAATTGCGTTTTGGTGGTTATATTGCTTGTGTTAAAACGAGCTACAATTTTATCCTCATTTTGCGTTATGGCCATCCCAATGCCCGGCTGTACCGATTGGGGTAGAACAAAGCGTTTTTCGCCGCCGTTAGCCAGTTCAATTACCGCCTGGTATTTGCCCTTATTTAGTGGTTTTAAATTAAACGCGCTAATTCCATTATTATTTGTCTCAAATTTAGCTATATGGCTGCCATCCCTGTTAGCTATATATCCGTGTATTTTACTCACCGGTTTCCCCTGGGACGTTGCTTTTAAAGCCACCCGGGAGTTTACATCTGTTATCAGCGACCCTCCTTCCGGAAAGAATCGGATAGTTAAACTGTCAGAGCCGGTTTGCAATTGCTTCGTTGTTGCACTTTTGGTCTTTGCTGTTGCAATGTTAAGATCAGCTATACGGATGGTTTGGTAAAAAAAAGCATTGCCATTTTTTAGCATGTTATAGGTGTATGCCCTGAGCAAGTATGCCCCTTTTTTTAGCAGGCTATCGCTAAGTGCTAACTCTCCCCAGGCTGTGCCCATATTTAATGGCAAACGCAGATTTTTAATAATGCGTTTGTTAGCATCAATCAGCTCTATAAAGCAAACTTTACTATCGGTAGATGGTCTGTTATTTGCATCTACAACGTATAATTTTAACCATGCTGTATCTCCTTTTAAATACCACGACCGGTCCATTTGTATGTGGATCTTTTCAACACTACTGCTTCGTGCTAAGGGTTCGGCCGCTAAAGGTAGTTTGATTACGTCCATCTGTTCTATAAATTCTTCGGGCAACATATCACCAACCCGCTGCCAAGTCCAGAAACCTTCATTCACTACATTTTGCTGGGGAGTTAAAGTGCCGTTTTTGTTAATTATTACATCATCATTCCCCAACTGGCGAAGCAATGAAATTTGCGCGTTGGGTATAGGAAGATTTAGATGCGCGCCCGAATTTAAAAACCTCGAAGGTTCGCCTTTACGGGTGTAGCAAAAATAAAAGCGCGTGGTGTCTCCATCTTTTACCAATAATGGCAGCTGCAAAACCTTGTTGATATTCACTATTTTAAACAGGGAGTCCGGTTTTATAGGTTTTAGGTTAGATCGGTCAATGTTTATACGGTTTATAAACATATTACCCATCCGGGCCGAGCCTGAGCTGTTATACTTTGGAGTTTGACCCAGCTCGGCGTCGGCTATTTTGTAAACCTTAAATCCTTCAGCATCAGTAGTGCCTTCATACAAGGCCTTAAAAAAATGGCGCATTGAACCATAATACGCGGCAGAACGATTTTGGCTCCATTCCTTTTGCTTTTTGTCGTCACCTTTTAGTTCTTCAAAAAATATCTTCCCGTCAAACGCGAACGATGACGATCTTTCTTGATTGTTAATTGCAGAGGAGTTTAGCAGGTAATACACATTATAACCTAACCCTAGGTTTTCAATCTTTATAAAATCTGTTGAGCGGGCTGTTAGTGTATTAGTCGCCTCAATGTTTTTAAACCTTATTACATCACTGTTAATAATTTTGCTTTTCCTGCCATTGTCAGACTCGCCAATAAACGCCTCTGTAAATATTTTTAAATAACGCGCTCGGTTGCCGTCGGGTTTGGCAACTATTTTTGCTTCGCTTAATGCAATTGCGTCCGGATTTAGCGTAACGTTTATTGTAACTGATCTGTCTGTGATGCTGAATACTTTCGTAAAAGTTGTAAAACCCATCATACGCACCAGTACTTCGTAATTTCCGACAGGGATTTCTGTGATTTTAAACATACCCTTATTGTCGGTACTTGCGGCCCATTTTGAGTTACTGATAAAAACCGTAGCGCCGGGTAGGGGTTCGCCGGTCTCATCAATTACCCGTCCGGTTATATTAAACCGGGTACTATCAGCCCGTATTTGATGGGGCGTATTATCAACTATTAATTCATTTGCAAATGAATGCCTGGCACAGAGTATAAAACAAATAAACCAAAGCGCTACAATAACCGGCCGGCGCAAATAATTAATGGTATTAATACACTGACGGTTCATTTTTACTAGGACTGTGGCGGTTTAAGAGGTTTAGTGGGTTTATTTAGGTTTAGCTAAACTTACAATTTAACCACTAATAATTAAAATAGATAAGTTTTGTCTAATGATAGGAGCGTTGTAGACGTACTAAACCCTAGTAAAAATGAAAATTAAAATTTTAGTTGATCGGGTGCTTGAGAGATATTGCTTGATTTACAGAGCTTTTACCGCATCTATTAGCAGCTCTGCCGTAGCTTGAATAGTTTGACGAATAATATCCTCGCGCGAGCCTGAAAATACTTTCCTGAAGCTACATGGCTTCCCCTTAACCACTGCAAAAACAAACATGGTACCCACAGGCTTTTCGGCTGTCTCGCTGCCACCGGGTGCGGTCAGGCCGGTAACACCCACCTGGATATCTGATGGTATCTTGGAATCTAATCGTTCTGCCAGGTCCCGCGTTACTTCCATTGACTCGGGCGTAAACTTGTCAAATAATTCGCGCGGAACACCTAATAATGACACTTTCAGATCGGCATCATAGCAAACAATGCCGCCTTTTAAAACTTTGCCTGAGTGTTCTGTTAACGCAAATTCAGAACAGAGCCATCCCGCTGTAGCGCTTTCTGCAAAAGAAATAGTGAGGCCTTTTTGTGCCATTAACCTGCTTAATTCCGCTATTTTACTTTCCGCCATAATGCTTGTCTTAATTAATCTTTAAACAACAAAAGCTAAGCGCGGTTTTGGCGATAATGGTGACCGGAGAATTATTCGTATTCTGCTAAAAAAATCCCGAAAAACAATAAGTGTTTTAAAAACAATTATACATTTGCTATAAGTTGTTCAAAACCATTATAACACCAATACATTATTTATGAAATTTTATAGTTCCACGCTGCTTGCGGTATGTTTAGGCGCTTTAACGCTTAATAGTTACGCGCAGGATATCTCGGTTGTTAGCCCGGATAAACAATTAAGTGTAGGCATTACTGTTACCGACGGAAAACCCGCTTACACAGTTACCTACAAGGGTAAAACCATGATAGATAAGTCGCCTTTAGGCCTTACCACCAACGAGGGCGATTTTAGCACCGGCATGAAGTATTTAAGCAACACACAGGGTGTGGTCGACAAAAATTACACACAGGATAAGATAAAGCGCTCTAAGATCCATTATGTGGCCAATAAACTTATCTATGTGTTGGAGAACGCTAAGCAACGTAAACTGAATGTAGAGTTTCAGGTAAGCAATAACAACATTGCATTTCGTTATCAGATAGAGCCAATGGGCGAGCGCATGTCGTGCGTGGTTGAAAAAGAGGCCACAGGCTTTAAATTTCCGGCTGCAACTACTACATTCTTGTCTAACAACATGGCGGCTATGACGGGTTTCGCCCGCACGGCACCGAGTTACGAAAGCGCCTATGTAGCCGATGCGCCGATGGTAAAACCACGCCCGGCAGCAGATGGTTATGTATTCCCCGGTCTGTTCCATGTTGGTACTGATGGATGGGTTTTAATATCAGAAACAGGCTTAAGCAGTTTATACTGCGCATCACACTTAAGCGAGATATCTGCAGATGGCGTTTATTCAATTGAGTATCCAAGTGTTAAGCAAAATAACGGATTTGGATCGACAGGGGCCGCAATATCATTGCCGGGCCATACGCCGTGGAGAACCATTACTGTGGGCGACAATTTGAAGCCTATTGTAGAGACTACAATTCCTTATGATGTAGTTGATCCATTATACAAAGCATCAAAAGTTTACAAATACGGCAAAGGCACCTGGAGCTGGATCTTATGGCAGGATAACAGCATGAACTATGCAGATCAGGTTAAGTATATTGACCTGGCTGCCGCTCTTAAGTACGATTTTATATTGATGGATGCTTTGTGGGACAAAAATGTTGGTAAGGAAAAAATGACGCAGTTGGTTAAATATGCAGCGTCAAAAAAAGTAGGTGTGTTTTTATGGTACAACTCAAACGGCCAGTTTAATGATGCACCGCAAGGCCCGCGCGATAAGATGAATACTTCTATTGAACGGAAAAAAGAAATGAAATGGCTGCGCGATATTGGTGTGGTAGGCCTTAAAGTTGACTTTTGGGGTGGCGATAAACAAGAAACTATCCGACTATATGAGGATATCTTTTCAGATGGTAATGATTACGGCCTGATGATAGATGTTCACGGTGCAACCTTGCCACGTGGCTGGGAGCGTATGTATCCTAACTACGTAGGCAGCGAAGCTGTATTAGCATCAGAGATGGTTTATTTTAACCAGGGTAACCGGCAAACAGAAGCTGTTTATGCTACTTTTCATCCATTCATCCGTAATGCTGTGGGTAACATGGAGTTTGGTGGCGTATTTTTAAATAAGTTCCTTACCAAGACAAATCAGGGTCGCAGTCCGCGTTTAACAACAGATGCATTCCAGTTGGCGACAGCTGTTTTGTTTCAAAACTCAGTGCAGTTTTTCGCGCTTGCACCTAACAATTTAACAGACGTACCTGCGTTTGAAATTGATTTTATGAAAACTGTTCCTACTACATGGGACGAAACGATTTATATTGATGGATACCCGGGTAAAAGCGCGGTAATAGCCCGCAGGCATCTGGATAGATGGTACATAGCAGGTGCCAATGCAAATAAAGAGGTTTTAAAACTTAAGCTTAAGTTACCTATGATAGCCGGTAAAAAAGTGCAGCTTTATAATGATGACAGCGCTAAAACCACCTTTACCAAACCAATTGATATTCCTGCAAATGGTGAATTAGACATTGAAATTCAGCCTAATGGTGGTTTTGTAATTAAATAATACAACTACAATAAAGTTTAAAGCCCTGCAAAATGCGGGGCTTTTTTTGTTTTAGGCTGTAGCGTTTTTGAAAGAGCTATCGTTTTAAAAGCAAAATCAATGCCTTATGAAAAATATACTTATTGCATGCTTCACTCTTGTTACTTTGCTTACCGTTGCTTCGTGTAAAAAAGGGCCTTACGCTTCTGAGTTTGAAGAAAGCTACAAGGCATGGATAAAATTCAAAACCGAAGCGCAAAACTCTTATAACTATTCAGTGACAACAGGTTCATTTACAGGGTTGGCCACCGAGACAATCATTACTGTACAAAACGGTAAAGTAGTAAGGCGTTCTTTTAAGGCAACCACACAGCATGCCGGTTCGTCTGTTGTAGTGCAGGAGGAATGGGTGGAGGAAGGGAGCAGTCTTAATACTCATCAAACCGGTGCGCCTACCAGAACGTTAGATCAAGTTTATTCAGAGGCGGAGAGCGACTGGCTAAAAAAACGGGATAATGCCCAGACCTATTTTGAAGCAAAAAATGAAGGCATGATATCTTTGGCGGGTTACGTAGAAGACGGCTGCGCTGACGACTGCTTCAGGGGTGTAAGCATTGGTTTTATTTCGAGCATACGGTCGCCATATTAAATTAACTAAAAAAAAGGCCGTCCTTTCGGAGCGGCCTTTTTACTAAACCAATTTGTATTAACCTATAAAGAATATCTTAATGTTACGCCAAGTGTTCTTTGGTCTCCCAATACACCTGCGTAGTGCCCTGCGTTACCACCAGCCGGTAATAACTGCTCAAAATAGTTTTGATTAAGTAGGTTACGGGCCCATACGTAAGCGCTGATACCACGCGTAGCTTTAAAACCTAAACGGCCGTTAAGCAATCCGTAGCCGGCTATATTTAAATAAGCTGATGGTGACGCGCTTGATGAGAACGATGAACGGAATGAACCATCAACCGCTAAAAAGAACTGTGAGGTTGTATTGGTCAGGAAATTAGCTTTGGTAGCAAATTCGCCACCTATTGCACCTGCCCATTTTGACACACCCGGCAGTGCTCCACCTGATATATCTTTAAATGGAGGCAATAAACCTGTTTCTTCTAATGGCAGTGGCGCGTTGGTGAACTTAACATATTTAGCGTCTGTCCAGGCAGCGTTACCATAGAATGAGAAGTTCTGATTTACCTTAATGTTAGCGTCTAGTTCAACACCTTTTACATTTACTTTCTCAGCATTGGCTATATAACCACGGTTAACGGTTAAATCTGCAGATTGAACGTTGGTTTGGTAGTTGTCAATATCTGAATTATGGAAAGTCAGATTCACAATAAAGTTATCCAACGGCGTGCTTTTAAAGCCAATTTCATAGTGACGTGTTTTCTCCGGTTTGATAACAGCGTAATCCAATATGGTTTTACCTGCTTCAGGTGATGGCAAGCCGGCTACGTTAACACCCACAGGCTTGTAGCTTGTTGAGTATGTAGCGAAAGCGTTAAATCTTGTGCCCGGTCTGTAAGCCGCTGTTAACGAGAATGTTAAGTTATTCTCATCAACAGATGTTGCGTAGTTTTGGCTGCTGTATACGCCGTTTTTAATTTTTTGAAGTTCAGTTTTTATTGCAGCACTGTAACCGCTATTAGCTATATCAAGGCCGCCTCTAGCCTGGCGATCATAGAAAACATCCTTTTTGTCGTAGTTTATACGTGCACCTGGTATAATGTGGAAGTTCTTAACAAATTCATAGTCAATACTACCAAATGCTGCAGCGCTTTTTGATTTGATGGATGCGTTGGTGTAAATGCCATAACCTTCTAACAAACCTGGTGTTGCCCATAATTGGTCATTAGTTGTACCGGGTGTGTTGGCATTGTTACCGGTTGAGCTTTTAGAAAAACGCCATTGTGCGGCGCCAGACTCTTCAGTACCGGTAATTTTAACTTCCTGATCCAGATAAAATACACCAACAACACCGCTTAAATTTTTAGCGAAGTCGCCGGCATAACGTATTTCCTGAGACCAGTTATGGTGTTTAGCCGGGTTTTGAGATTTTTGTAATACAGGTAAGCCTGTAAAGTCACGGTCGTTTGATGGATCCCAATCCCAGTAGCGGTAAGCAGTGGTAGAAGTTAAAGTACCCGGGCCAATTTTAAAGTCGCCGTTTAATGATACACCGCCTAATTTGTTACCTGATCGCCATGGAGTATCATGGTCTATCACACGATCAAAAGCGTTTAAACTTGGTAGTTTGTAACCCAGATCGTTCACGATAGCGTTAAATTGGCGATACGCGGCACGTTTTGTTGGAGCCACGCCTGCAACAACTTGCGCATAACCCTCGGGCTTTTGATCAGACGCATCGCCTGCTAAGGTGATAGAGACGTTATCAGAAGGTTTGTATAGGAACTGTAAACGCGCGCCTAAGTTGTTCAGATCATTAACAGATCTGCCGGTGCGAACATTTTGAACTAAACCATCGCGTTGCGTACCGGAGAATGACAAGCGTGCAGCAATAGTTTTGCTTAACGGACCTGTTATAGCGGCTTTACCTTGTATATAACCAAAGTTGCCAAAGCTGGTCTCGAAGGTATAGCCGGGTGTAAAGCTTGGTTTACGGGTAGTAATGTTGAAAGCACCTGCAGCGGTGTTTTTACCGAATAAGGTTCCTTGCGGGCCGCGCAATACCTCAATGTTTTCTACGTCAATAAAGTCGAACGTGGCAACTGCAGGGCGGGCGTAATAAACACCATCAACATAAACACCAACGCCCGGATCCAGGCCGTCGTTTGTTAAACCGAACGGTGAACCAATACCACGAATGTTGATACCGGTGTTACGCGGATTTGAAGTATATAATTGTAATGATGGTACGTATTGTTTAACGTAATTAACATTAAATGCACCGGCCTGATCTATCTGTGTACCACCTACAACAGAAACAGGAATAGGAACATCCTGTAAAAGCTCTCTGCGACGGCGGGATGTTACAACTATTTCGCTTAGCAGATCGTCTTCAACTAAGGTTAATTCTAATGGAGTGGTTTGGAAAGACAAAACCTGGAAATCCTGTGGTTTAAAACCAACTGATTTTACCTGGAGATAAAAAGGAGTTTCCACTTTCGGCGTAATAGAGAATACACCCTGTTCGTCAGCAGCTACTGCTGTAGTTGTACCTCTAACGGTAACGGTTGCGCCGGGCACTACCACGCCCTTAGAGTTTTTTACTACGCCTGTTACTACATTTTGAGCAAATGCTGCCGGCGATGAGTAAATCAAAAATGTTACCAGTAAAAATTTTACTGTGTTGCTAAGAAATTTCATTTGTATGTTATTGTGTGCTAAGAATGAGTTGTTGATGTAATTGCTTGGTTTTTATTGAAATATCAATCAGCAACAGCAACGAACTACAGCGATTTGAAAGGGGTAAAGTTTGATCATAAAATGTTAAAGTAGATTAATTATATATATCCTATAGATTTGGTAGACAAAAGTATTAATAAAAATTATTTTGTCAAGAATTTTTATTAATTTTTATTTTTTGGTCTTCATTTTCGGAGGGGGGATCTTTCCTATACGGGTACTTTTAACAACATTTAATTTTAATACTATACCTGTTTGGGTTCAAATGCTTATTTTGCAAAATGCAATCTTTTGAAGTGGATAAGAAGGACCTGAGCCGGGTTAAAGCGGCGCTTGAGGGTGATGATGCAACATTATCTGAGATACTGAAGGACTATCATGCTTCGGAAATAGCTATTCTATTTGAAAAATTACCATCCGAAGCTCAGGAGCGGATCATTAATATACTCCCAACTGATGTCGCTTCAGAAGTTATTGCTGAAATGGATGAAGAGGCGCATCCCGGCGAATTGCTCATCACCCTTGATCCTGAAAAACGCTCTGAGATTGTAAGTGAGCTGGATTATGACGACGCAACCGACCTTATAGGCCAGCTGGAAGAGCACGAACAGGAAGACCTGCTGGAAAGTATGGACGAGGAGGATGCTTCCAGTATCCGGGCTTTATTAAGCTATGGCGAGAATACCGCAGGTGGCTTGATGAACTCGTCGCTGATAAAGGTAAATATCAGGCAGGATAAAAAGGGGGCGCTTGACGATATCATCCGCCAATCTGAAGAGATGGAGGAGTTTTATACCATTTATGTGGTTGAAGACGATGATACCTTACAAGGAGTAGTATCCATAAAAAATATTATAAAGGCGCATGCCGATGCTAAAATAAGCGATCTTTTAAAAGCTGACCCCGTGTATGTTAAAGCCGATGTTGACCAGGAAGAGGTGGCAAGACTGATATCCCAATATAATCTTACCACTATCCCCGTTGTTGACGACCACATGAAGCTGTTGGGGCGCATTACTGTTGATGATATAATCGACGTAATGGAAGAGGAGAGCACGGAGGACATATTAAAATTCTCCGGTGTATCAGAAGATGAAGAGCTGAGTGGTAGCTGGCAGGACGCAGTGAAAAGCCGTCTGCCGTGGTTGGTTGTTAATTTGGGCACTGCGTTTTTAGCTTCATCAGTAATCAGGCATTACACATACGTTGAAGATCAGGTGCCGGTTATAGTAGCCTATTTAACTATAGTAGGGGGTATGGGCGGTAACGCGGCTACGCAGGCATTGGCGGTAACGGTTAGGCGTATATCATTAACCGATCTTACCGATAACCAAGCCTACAGAACTGTTTTAAAAGAATTTTTAGTTGGCATGATAAACGGTGCCGCTAATGGACTGATAGTATTGTTATTTGCCTTTTGGTATGATGCTAACCCAATGCTTGGTTTAGTATTGTTTTTGGCTATGACAGGTAATTTAATAGTGGCCGGCTTAACCGGTGCATCTGTGCCGCTGCTTTTAAAACGCTTCGGAATTGACCCCGCTGTAGGTTCGTCTATTATTATCACGACTTTTACCGACTGTATCGGCTTTTTATTGCCGCTGTGGCTGGCCAGCAAGTTTTTGCTGTAAGCTTTAAATAGTTTTAAGGTTTTATCGTAATTTTGATCAAAATGCTTCACCCTATAATACAATCGCAACTACCAACTATTGTGAACCTATTTAAGGTTTACCGGATAAAAAGCGCTTATGCTTTTGGATCTGTTGTTGGAGATAATTTTAACGAGAAGAGCGATATTGATTTGTTGATCGATTTTGAAGATGGTATAAATGCACTGGAGAGAGGGAAAATATGGTGGAATCTGCATGATGCATTGAGGCAGACTTTTAACAGAGAGGTTGATCTGCTTGTAAATGGAACGATAAAAAACCCATATTTGAGCGCAGATATTGACGAGAAGAAGCAGTTGATCTATGGGGCGTGAAATAAAGAAATATTTGTTCGATATATTAAATTGCATCGAAAATATTGAACAATTTATGGGGGATAAAAATGATTTTGAAAGCTTTAAGCAGAATTTAATGCTTCAACATGCAGTTGAACGCAACCTTGAAATAATTGGAGAGGCTGTCAATAATCTACTTAAATTATATCCCGAAATTAAAATCACTGATGCCCGCCGAATAGTAGATGCCAGAAATAAAATAATCCATAGTTATGACAACATACACCCCGAAGTAATATGGAATATTATAGCCAACCATTTAACAGTTTTAAAGCAAGAAGCGAAAATCCTTCTTAATAATAATTGAAAATTTAATAGCTAAATAGAATGACCGAAGTAAGACATAACTGGACCCGCGAAGAGATTGCTGAAATATACCATACACCACTGCTTGACCTTGTTTACAAAGCCGCGACTATACATCGTGAAAATAAAGATTATGCCGAAGTACAGATCAGTTCGCTGATCTCAATAAAAACAGGTGGTTGCCCCGAAGATTGTGCTTATTGCCCACAGGCCGCACGTTATAACACAGGTGTAGATGTGCACGCCATTATGCCTAAAGAAGAAGTCATTGCCGTAGCTGAAAGAGCAAAAGCTGGTGGCGCGTCACGCCTTTGTATGGGTGCCGCATGGCGCGAGGTGCGCGACAACCGCGATTTTGATAAAGTGATTGACATGGTGAAAGCTGTAAACGGTTTAGATATGGAGGTGTGCTGCACATTAGGCATGCTTACCGAGAGCCAGGCACAGCGTTTAGCTGATGCAGGTTTGTATGCTTATAACCATAATTTAGACACATCAGAAGACGATTATAAACGCATTATTACTACTCGCACTTACGATGATCGTTTGCAAACGTTGGCGCATGTGCGTAAGGCTAAAATATCAGTGTGCAGTGGCGGTATAATTGGCTTAGGAGAAACTGTTGAGGATCGCGTATCGATGATCAAAACGTTGTCTAACTTACCCCAACACCCGGAATCTGTACCGATCAATGCATTAGTACCTGTTAAAGGAACGCCATTAGCTGAACAACCGCGTGTTTCTATTTGGGAAATGGTACGGATGATAGCTACTACCCGTATTGTTATGCCAAAAACAGTTGTGCGCCTCTCAGCGGGTCGTACCGAAATGAGCACTGTTGAGCAGGCCTTCTGCTTTATGGCAGGTGCTAATTCTATTTTTGCTGGCGAAAAATTGCTCACTACGCCAAATCCATCATTTGATGAAGATATGGCCATGTTTGACTTGCTTGGTTTAACCCCGCGCAAAGCCTTTAAAAATGGCAGGCCCGAAAGCAAGGAAATCAAAGAAATGAGTATTAACGAAGTGATATAAAAGAAAGGCTGGTTCATCCGGCCTTTTTTATGATTTAAACTTTTTCTCAAACTTTCAGTCTTTTAATACAGTTCTGTGAAATTAACGTTTTAAGAAAATATTTTTACTTAATGATAATACTTTGACATAAATTGTACCTATTGTTAAGTATTATTGGTATATTTGTATTGTTCTTTAACTCACACCACATATTTTATTTTATAAACTGTAAAAGTGTAAATTATGAGAAAACATTTTTGGTGGCTATGCTGCGTTTTTTTGATGTTATGTGTTACGGCAATTAGCTGGGCACCAGCAGAAGGAAAAAAAGCTGTAGCAATTACAAATAATAAGACTTCTTCAGCTAAGGAATTATTCAATGAATATGTTAGCACCGTTTATCAGGCCGCAAGCCTTAATCAATCGGGTCTTAGTCAGCAAGTATTTGAAAAAGCTTTAACCGGCTATTTTAATCTGAAAGCTGCCAATAAATTATCAAAAAACAGCTCTGTAATAACTGTTGTTGATTTTACAAAATCGAGCCGGGAAAAACGTATGTGGATTGTCGATATCCTGAACAAGAAATTGTTGTTAAATACCTGGGTAGCCCATGGGCAGGGAAGTGGAGGTGATATGGCCGATCATTTTTCGAACACTAATGAGTCGCACCAAAGCAGTCTTGGTTTTTATATAACCGATGATGTTTATTTTGGTAAGCATGGTCGGTCATTAAGATTAGATGGCATGGATGAAGGTTTTAACACTGCAGCCCGTAACCGCGCTATTGTTGTTCACGCTGCTGATTATGTTAGCCAGGGAGCAATAGCTCAATTGGGCCGCTTAGGCAGAAGCCACGGTTGCCCGGCAGTTTCTCCGGAAGTTAGTGATATGGTTATCAACACCATAAAAGGTAAAACATTGTTGTTCATTAACGGCAACGAGCGTAATTACACATCAAAGTATTTGAGTGATGCGTTCGAAAGTAATTTTGCTTTGAACGATGCGTCGACAGAAACGGATTCACTTCCAAAAATTTAAAAGATACATCCAATTATAAACTATAAAAAAGGCGCTTTGGTTAACCAAAGCGCCTTTTTTATAGCCCTTGTTATTAATTAGGTTGATATCATTTTGTTCATGTGCGCGTAAAGCACAATATCCAATCCGTACACATCATTTCTAATCTGCAATGTACCGGTTTCGTCTACCCAACAGGTTATGTATGTTATATAGACAGGTACCTTTTTAGGTAAACCTATGTCGGTTGACTCTGTATTATTGTTGCCCATTTCTTTCACTATTCTATCATATTTTTCTCCCGGGCCAAACAAAGCGAGCGCCAATTCCTGTGGTTTTTCTACACGTACACAGCCATGACTTATAGCACGGACTTCTTTGTTAAAAGCAAGTTTAGCCGGAGTATCGTGCAGGTAAACGCTGCTTCGGTTGTTAAACAGGAACTTTATTTTGCCTAACGCGTTACCATCGCCGGGGCGCTGTTTGAATGAATATTCATCGCCGCTTGCAGTAGACCAATCAATCGTTTCAGGATTCTCCACCTTATTTCCACCTTGGTAAACATCTATGCCTTCGTTGTCCAGGTAATAGGGATCTTGAGCGGCTATTTTCATTATTTCTTTGGTGGCGATACTTTCGGGTATGTTCCAAACCGGATTAACCTGCACGCTGTGGATCATACTGTTTAATTGTGGGGTTTCGCGGGAGAACGGGCGATCAGTTTTATCACTTTCATCGTACTCAACCAGGTTGTCTAAATTATCAACGTTTCGTCCCTCACCAACGCAAACCTTCATATTCAGCGTTGATCTGCCATTTTCCATAACATCTAAACGATAATCCGGAATGTTAACCATAACATATTTACCATCGCCGATTGGTTTGTTCTTCCAACGTAATCGTTCCATGTTTACCGCAAGGGTACGTTCTGCTTCTTCGGTAGTCATACCAGGCACTTTAATGCCATTTACCAAAGCTTTTTGCAAAGCCAGGTATTGAGGGTCTTTGGGCTGTATACTGTCCAAATAACCCTTTAAATTGGGTGTACGGAAAACCTGTAACATAGATACACTGTCGGGGCGTTTGGTGTCAGTAAAATAACGGGCGTATATACGGCGCGGACTTATTACGCCAAACTGCAGGGCATTTGAATAGTTTACCAAAGCATTTGCAGATAAAAGTTCTAACTCAGCAATATCATGATAAGCTTCATCCAACGTTTTGATAGCTTTTTTATCATGCAGTTTATTGATTAACTCGTTGATCCGGTCGGCTTGAAACATTTTGGGATTTAAGCCATGAGCCTTTGCCTTTAAAAGGTATTCATTTGCGGGGTTAAATTGTTCTTTTATAATGTGATCCATCACAAAAACGGCGTCGTAGCCATTGTTTTCGTAGAAGGGAAGTATCACTTGCGATTGTTTTATTCTCGCTTTTTCATCTGCCAGTAACTTTTGAAAAACCGGTGCGAAACCTTCGGGAGTTACATCTTTAAAAATCTTATTTTTGGTTGCATCAAAAAGTTGTTTGCCCATATCAGACCGGCTTTTTTTACAGGCCTGAAAGGTTAATGTGGCTGCTATTAACGCTAAAATGAAATAGCGGTTTATTAGTTTAAAATTTATCATAGGATCTGAATGTAATATATTTTACAAATGCAATACCTATACCATTAATGCTATTTAGCAGAATAATAATTAATCTACTTATAAAAATATATTAAATATTTATGGCAGAACAGCACCAGCGCGAAGTTTGGTTAAGAGGGCCGCTGCAAGGCGTGCCGGCGTTATTGCAACCCGTTGCACATGCTTTGTTGCAGGCAAAGGAAGAAGTTAACAGGCTGATGGTTGATTTTCCGGAAATACTGTTGTGGATAAAGCCTATAAATATGGCCTCGCCGGGATTCCATATTCAGCACATGACGGGCGTAATAGACCGCTTATTTACTTATGCTGATGATAAGGCGCTGACGCAGCAACAACTTGATTTTTTGCATAACGAAGGTGAACCGCCCCAAAAAGAGGACAGCGTTGCAGCAATATTAGATGCGTTTAGTAAGCAGGTTGATAAAGCCGTTGCTAAATTAAGCACCGTTGATGAGGCTACGGTTACCGAAGTGAGAGGAGTGGGCAGGGCGCAAATTCCATCGACAGTAATAGGTTTGTATGTGCATACAGCCGAGCATATTATGCGTCATTCAGGGCAGCTTTTAGTTACTGCCCGAATTTTAAAAGGCGGCTGATGCCGTCATAATTTATTTAGTATAACCTGCCGAAGTTTTTAGTGCCTCAATGGCATTTGCTAAATAAGCAAATGGCGCATTCCAGTTAATAGCTATTTCGTTAGAAGCGTAAGCCTCGTCATTATCAGATAATGCGCGGTTAGGTATTTTTGTAGGTAAGGGTACCTTATCTTGTTGGCCTGGGTTTGGTCCGCCCGATAAAAGGCCCGGTACAGGATCAATAATACTATCGGCAACAGATTGACGATGATGGGGGTGCATAATGGATTTATGGCCAAATCCGGTAACCAGTGAGTAACTTGTGCCATTGCGACCTAGTATATAATCTAAATTGGCTAAGGCAGCGTTTAGATATTGCTTGTTTTTTGTTACTAAATAAGCGTTTATTAATGCTATTCCCTGATTGGCAGCAACCGAACTACTTCCCCATATAAAATCACGATTTGATCGCCCCATAGCCGTTTGATATGCTGATAGGGTAGCAGGATTTGATAAGCTATCAGCAAAAGCAGTGAGTTTATTGGTTAATATTGGTATAATAGGTTTTAAAGAAGGAGTTAAGCTATTGCGATTACGTAATAAACTGTAGTAAGCTAGCATACGTACCCGCGACCATGTTGGTATTAACAAGCGAATATTATCCAATGCTAAATTTTTAAGATAACCATCATCTTTAGTAGTGATATACAATTCAGCGGCGGCCCAGTCCAATTCATCATCAAATCTGCTATCACCATAACCACCGGTAACTATCTTTGGTTCAAATTGTTTATTCATGGCATTCTGGTTGTAGGCCATTTTAGGATTGGCCAATGCCCATTGCCAGGCATTTAATGCCGCTTTAAGGCACGAATCGGCTAAACCGGGTACTTGTTTTTCAAAAGGTTTTAAAATTCTGCTGGCCTGTGCCATTACAGCTGCAAAATCAAGTGTGGCTGCGGTGCCTTTTTGTACTACATAACGTGGTTCAGTAGCCTTATCGGGCATTATCATGTCATCAAATGACGCATTGGTTAATTTATTATACACACCACCATCATTTGGGTCCTGCATGGCTAACATCCAGCGCAAGTTCCATAAACATTCATCCAGTACGTCAGGTAATTGGTTGTTGCTTTCGGGAATATTTAAATAAACGGTTTTCATGTGTGTCGGGAAGTCTTCATACAATGAAAACAGCGTACCCATAGTAATACCGCTATTAACCATATAGCTATTATAGTCACCCGCATCGTACCAGCCACGTGAAACGGAAATTTTACTTCCTGCAGGCCGCTTATCACTCGCGGCCGATGGGTGTATCAATACATCATTGCCCATATGCCCGGCTGGTCTATTCCATTTGCCCGCATATTTTTCATGTAATGGGATAGAAGCTCTTTGGTAGTAAAATCCTTTTATGGATGCCGCCGCTACTTTTTGATGAATATCAATATTAATAGTAAACGGATAGCTATAATTTGCATCAGGCACATTTAAAGTATAATTTCCCGCTTGCTGTAAGGGTGAGAAATCAGCCAGATAAATAGTTCTGCCAGATAGATCAGGCTTTGCCGATGGCGTCAGTGTGCCGCTAAATACTGTTTTATGATTAGCTGATTGTATGGTAAATTTTTGAGTATGATCTGTAAGTACTATTGCCGTCTTTGGCGCTTTTGGATAAAATCCCAATTGGTTTAGGCGAATGCTATCTGATGCAGGTAAGCCAGATTGAGCGTTTACAGATGCCCCGGCAAAGATGCAGATGCTAAATAGTACACCCGCAAAGATGTTGAAGTGGTTTTTCATGATTTATATGGTGGTACTAATATACCAAAGAACTTTATAGTTGGTGTTTTAGTTATTCATACCGTCTAACACGTAATGGCGCATTCCGGACAACTACTAGTAACCGCGAGGATTTTAAATAGCTGCCTTGATCATTATCCTATAGAGATAATAATAACCAATTGCAGCAGCGAAACTTACTCCGCCAAAAATCCACCATAATAAATTAAATCCGCCGTAAGCTATTACATTACTCCCAAAAAACGGGGCTACTATCTGAGCTGCCGACCATGACATGCTGTAGAGTGCCGCATACTCGCCACGATTGTGGGGTGTTGTACGGCTGATCCAAAACGAATTCATGAAAGGCATGGCAAACATCTCGCTGAAGGTGATCAATACGATTATGATTATCGCAGCCGCTGCGCCAGCCGGTAATATATTCAATAGTATGTAGGTAACACCCCCTAATGCCACACCACCGATAATATAAACCATACGATTGCGCCGCCCTTCCAGTTTATGTATCATTACCATTTCAATCACTACTATCAAAAGGCCGTTCAGTGCCATCAGGAAACCGATAAATCGCTCGCTAAAGTGCCATTC
>CAMLFI010000002.1 GCA_946479225.1 uncultured Mucilaginibacter sp.
AGTAATGCCAACAAGGTTATTGAGGATGTAAAAGCTAAACTGGCAGAGATACAATCCAATTCGTTCCCCAAGGGAATGCATTATGAGGTCAGCTATGACGTATCCAAATTTCTCGATGCGTCTATAGATAAAGTTATCCATACACTGGTGGAAGCATTTATATTGGTGAGCCTGGTGGTATTCATCTTCCTCGGCGACTGGCGTTCAACGCTTATACCGGCCATTGCGGTGCCCGTATCGCTTATCGGTACGTTTATGTTTATGCAGTTTTTTGGCATCACATTAAACCTTATTACCCTGTTTGCGCTGGTACTGGCTATTGGTATTGTGGTGGATAATGCAATAGTTGTGATCGAGGCAGTGCACGCCAAGATGGAGGCCAAGCACTATTCGCCCCGCAAGGCAACAATTGAAGCCCTGCACGAAATAAGTGGGGCCATTATAGCCATTACGTTTGTAATGGCGGCGGTGTTTATCCCGGTAGCATTCATGTCGGGCCCGGTAGGTATTTTTTACCGGCAGTTCTCTATCACCATGGCCACGTCTATTGTGCTGTCGGGTTTGGTTGCCCTAACGCTTACCCCTGCCTTGTGCGTAATAATGCTTAAAAACAATCATGGCAAGCCAAAAAAACGCAGTATAGTTGATAAAATGCTCGATGCGTTTAACAACCGGTTTGATAAACTTTCGGGTAGATACATAGCCTTGCTGGGCGTAATTGCTAACCGCCGCATGGTTACATTTTTAATGCTGATAGGTTTTTGTATAGGCACCTGGTTGCTTAATACCAGCCTGCCAAGCGGTTTTATTCCTAATGAGGACCAGGGCATGTTTTATGCCATTATCCAAACTCCGCCGGGCTCTTCGTTGGAAAGAACGAACGAGATAGCTGAACGAATACAAAAAATTGCCGAGAAAATGGAAGAGGTGAAGTCCGTATCAGCTTTGGCCGGGTACGAGGTGCTTACCGAAGGTACGGGCTCTAACTCAGGCACTTGTTTAATCAACCTAAAAAGCTGGGAGGATAGAAAACACTCTGTTCAGCAGGTAATAGACGAACTGGAAGAAAAATGTAAGGACATAACGGGTGCCAACATTGAGTTTTTTCAACCTCCTGCCGTACCGGGTTACGGAGCCGCGGGTGGTTTTGAGCTGCGCTTGTTAGACAAATCAGGGTCAGGCGATTACAAAAAAATGGAGACGGTAAGCGATGAGTTTGTCCGCGAGTTAAATAAACGGCCGGAACTATCGTCTGTATTCAGTTTTTACAGCGCCAGCTTCCCGCAGTATAAATTAAATGTTGATAACGACCTGGCGCAGCAAAAAGGCGTAACTATTGACAACGCCATGAACACGCTATCTACGCTCATAGGTAGTAACTACGAGATCAGCTTTATTCAGTTTGGCCGCCAATACAAGGTGATCATACAGGCACTGCCGCAATACCGGGCGCTACCCGAGGATATATTGAAACTGTATGTAAAGAACGACCGCGACGAGATGGTGCCATTTTCGGCTTTCATGAAAATGGAAAAAGTTTACGGCCTTTCTGAGATCACACGGCATAACATGTACAACTCGGCGCAAATAAGTGGTTCTGCCGCGCCGGGATACAGCAGCGGTACAGCATTGACCGTAATAGCAGATGTGGCGCAAAAAACATTGCCACGTGGTTTTGGCATAGACTGGGCCGGTATCTCAAAAGATGAATCATCCCGTGGTAACGAGGCAGTTTATATCTTCCTGATCTGTCTGGGCTTTGTTTACTTCATTCTGTGTGCACAGTATGAAAGTTTCATTTTGCCATTCTCGGTTATCCTATCGCTTGTTGCAGGCATATTCGGCGCCTTATTGTTCCTCAAAATATTTGGTTTGGAGAACAATATATACGCGCAGGTAGCCATTATCATGCTCATCGGTCTACTTGGTAAGAATGCGGTACTTATAGTTGAGTTTGGCGCACAGCAACATCGCGCCGGCGAGACTGTACTTCAGTCGGCAATAACCGCTGCCAAAGTAAGGTTCAGGCCCATTTTGATGACATCCTTCGCGTTTATCGCCGGTTTGATCCCGCTGATGTTTGCGTCAGATCCCGGTAAATTGGGTAACAGAACCATAGGTAGCGCAGCCGCAGGCGGTATGCTTATCGGGACCGTTTTTGGATTGCTCATCATCCCCGGTCTGTACTTCATATTTGGAACGATAGCAGCGAAACATAAGCTTGTTCATGACGAAGAAGAAAATCCGTTAACCGAAGAAATTGACAACAATGTTTAAAATAAGCAAAATAACCTATTACGCCCTTTCGGGCATTTGCATTATTGCGGCGGGGTGTAAAATCCCCGCTGTAACGCAATCCGCGGGCATGCGGCCGGGACCGGCATCATTCAACAGCAGTACCGATACCTTAAACACCGCAGCAACCAACTGGCGCAGCTTTTTTAAGGATAAGTACCTGGCTGATCTGATTGACACCGCGCTTAATAACAACCAGGAGTTACTGATAACGTTTCAGGAGATTGAAATGGCCAGGAACGATATCAGGATAAAAAAAGGTGCTATGCTGCCATCAGTGGGATTGCGTGCGGGCCTTGGTGTGGATAAGGTAGCACGTTATACAAGCCAGGGCGCAGGCGATGCGTCTACCGAGATCACACCAGGAAAAGAAGTGCCGGAAGCCCTGATGGATTATTCTGTGGCGGCGGTTGCCAATTGGGAAGTGGATATTTGGAAGAAGCTAAGCAACGCCAAGCAAGCTGCTGTTAAACGCTACCTGTCAACCGTTGAAGGCAAGAACTTTGTTTTAAGTAACCTGGTAGCCGAGGTAGCAGATTCTTATTACGAATTGCAGGCGCTGGATAATCAGCTAGATATTGTACGCCAAACCATAACCCTCCAAAAACAGGCGCTTGATGTTGTAAAACTTCAAAAAAATGCATCCCGAGCTACAGAGCTGGGAGTTAAAAAATTTGAAGCAGAGGTTTTGGGCTCGCAAAGCCGCGAATTTGATATACTACAGCAGATAAAAGAAACGGAAAATCGCATTAACTTTTTATTAGCCCGCTATCCGCAGGAAATACCCCGGGATAAGGCAAGTTTCTTGTCAGGAGTACCGGCCTTAATTAATTACGGCATACCTGCACAAATGTTGTCAAATCGCCCTGATATTAAACAAGCCGAGTTTGAACTGGAAGCCGCCAAGCTTGATGTAGGAGTGGCAAGGAAAGAGTTTTATCCTTCGCTCAATATCTCGGCTGCGGTAGGTATACAGGCATTTGACCCGTCGTACCTTGTTAAGTTTCCTGCCTCTATATTATGGAACCTGGTTGGCGAGGTTACTGCACCGTTGGTCAATCGTAATGCAATAAAGGCGGAATACCTTAATGCAAACGCAAGGCAGCAGCAAGCGCTTTACAATTATCAGCGCACTGTACTTAATGCCTATATGGAAGTTGCTACCGAACTTTCGCGTATTGACAACCTGGAGAAAAGCTACGATCTTAAATCAAAACAGGTAGGGGCATTAACAACGTCAATAGATATTGCTAATGACTTGTTCAAATTTGCCCGGGCAGATTATTTTGAGGTACTGATGACGCAGCGCGATGCACTGGAATCAAAACTGGAAATGGTTGAAACCCGTAAGGCGCAGTTGATAGCGACAAGCAACATTTATAAGTTTTTAGGCGGAGGCTGGAAATAGCATTAAAGACCCCCGGTTTGAGTTGGTTAATCGGCAGGCGCGCATATTGCGGCGATGGCAACATCGCTGCAATATGGCCAGCGTCCATAAAGCTAAACGCTAACACAAACGTTGAGACATGTGCACATCCGCATATTTGCACATCTGCACATTCTCTCATATCTGCACATTTGCTACCTTTGCAGCAATGAGCAGAGGAAAAGGAACAAAAGCGCCCCAGGTTTTTGAAGACATAAGCATTGTTGATATTGCCGAAGAAGGTAAGGGTGTTGGCAAAGCCGACGACTTTGTGCTTTTTGTAGAAAGGGCCGTGCCCGGCGATGTGGTAGATGTACAGGTATATCGCAGCAAAAAAAACTTTGGCGAAGCAAAAATAATTGCCCTTAAACAGCCCAGCATTCATCGCGTGGCTGCTTTTTGCGAGCATTTTGGCACCTGCGGCGGGTGCAAATGGCAACACATGACGTATGATGCCCAATTACAATTCAAACAAAAGTCAGTAGCTGATGCTTTAGGCAGATTGGCTAAAATTGAGGTAGGCGGGATGCTTCCCATTGTGGCTTCGCCTGCTGACAGGTATTATCGTAACAAACTGGAATTCACCTTCAGCAACAAACGCTGGCTGTACGATGGCGAGAACCGTGACGATGCGGAACTAAACATGAATGCACTCGGCTTTCACATCCCCGGCAGGTTTGATAAAATTTTAGATGTAAGGCATTGTTATTTACAGGCCGATCCTTCAAATTCCATTCGCAACAGTATTGACACCTTTGCGCGTGCTAACGATTATACGTACTATGATCTGCGCAACCACGCGGGCAACTTGCGTAACCTTATTATTCGTACCTCATCCACCGGAGAACTGATGGTAATTGTTGTTTTCGCTTACGCGGATGAAGAGCAGGTGAATAAGCTGATGGGGTTTGTTGAGACTGAGTTTCCTGAGATAACCTCCCTGCTATACATCCTCAACGAAAAAAAGAACGACACCATTTTTGACCAGGAAGTACACGCCTGGAAAGGCCCTGAATATATACACGAGGAAATGAATAGCATACGGTTTCGGATAGGGCCGAAGTCATTTTATCAAACCAACTCGGCACAGGCGCTGCGCTTGTACGAAATAACCCGCGACCTTGCGGGTTTTAAAGGTGATGAGCTCGTTTACGACCTTTACACTGGCGCCGGCACCATTGCCAACTTTGTTGCGGGCAGCGTACGCGAGGTAGTAGGTGTTGAATATGTACCTGATGCGATTGAGGACGCTAAGATCAACAGCGCTATTAATAACATCAGCAATACTAAGTTTTACGCAGGCGATATGAAAGATGTGCTTTCGGCAGCATTTGTTGCGGAGCATGGCAAGCCCGATGTTATTATAACTGATCCGCCGCGGGCAGGGATGCACCCAGATGTGGTAGAAAGGCTAATGGAAATCGAAGCTGAAAAGATTGTGTACGTAAGTTGCAATGCCGCCACGCAAGCGCGTGATCTGCTTGTGCTAAAAGAAAAATACGACGTGGAAACCATACAACCTGTTGATATGTTTCCGCATACACAGCATGTGGAGAATGTGGTGCTTTTGAGAATTAAGAAATAAGAGGCAAGAATCAAGATATATATGAATCCGGAAGATCTGCTTAATGAAGGCAGCGGCCCCCAACAGCCGGCAGCCAAAAGTCCGCTCCTAAGTTTAGAGCACGACCTTAAAGTTTTTAACGATGCCATCCGCGAGGTGGCGGTTGAGATAATAGTTGAAGGGTTATCTAAATACCCCATTTTTATAGCGCATCAGCATGAGTTAAAGTTAGGCGAAGTTATACTTGACCGCCATGAATTAAACTCTGAATGGACCATTCACGCATCTACCCTTGAGGAGTTTGTTGACCGTGGTGTAATAAAACCGGAGCTTAAAGAGCGTTTTATTGCCAGCTACAAAAGCCCCAAGGACCACATGTGTGTATTTGTTGTGGTGCCAGAGGGGGCAAACTTCGTTTACTTCCCCTATATAAAATAGCGTCTGCCATTTTATTATTTAATGTTTAAATGTTGTGATTTGCAGCTATCTTTACCATAAGAATCTGATCTGCTATAAATTTTCGTGTTGCAACACGTATAACACTACCTATATAATGGAATCTTCAGACAAAACATTACTCATTCTTAATAAACAGCAAATACAGCAAAAGATAGACAGAATTGCCTACCAGATACTGGAAGATAATTTTGACGAAGAGGAGATACTCATTGCGGGTATGTTGCCACGCGGCGGGCACTTAGCCGCGCGCCTTAAAAAAGTACTTGATGAGATAGCGCCTTTTAAAACCAGGCTGCTTACTATTAAGATTGATCGTTTTAGTACCAGCCTTAATGCTCAGATTGATTTTGAGCTGGAAGAATGCACCAATAAGACTGTTATTTTGGTAGATGACGTTCTGAATAGCGGAAAATCATTAGCGTATGGTTTTGGCGTTTTTTTGGACGCGCCGTTAAAGAAGCTACGCACTGTTGTTTTGGTTGACCGTAACCACAAAAACTTCCCGGTAAATACTGATTATGCAGGGATTGCATTATCAACTATTATAAAGCAACATATTGATGTAGTGCTGGATGAAGATGGGCAGGAAGATGCCGTTTACCTGAGGTAATAATTAAATTAATAGCAGCTAAGAACACAGCTAATTAAAAAGCTGTTGTTACATTACATAAAGTTGTTGCCGCTCCTTACAACACAACATTAGTTCGAATGGCAGAAAAGATCAAAATACTTTACCTGGATGACGAGATAGACAACCTTACAGGCTTTAAAGCCTCGTTCAGGTTAGACTATCAGGTCTTCACTGCTGTAAATGTTCAGGGAGCAATAGATTACCTCACAGAGCACCCGGACATAAGGATCATATTTTGCGATCAACGTATGCCCGGAAAAACCGGCGTTGAGTTTTTCGAACAAATTAGAGGCACTTTCCCGGCGCCCATACGCATACTCATCACGGCTTATGTAGATATTGAGTCGGTTATTGAAGCTATCAACAGGGGTAATATTTTCAGGTTTATTAAAAAACCCTGGGATGCTGCAGATGTTATCTCGGCTATTGATGAAGCCAACAAGTTTTATCATACAAATTCAATACTTACTGTAAAAAATGAAGAGCTGCGAAAGGCATATGCGGAATTAGATAAGTTTGCCTACAGTGTAAGCCATGATATAAGAGGACCACTTTCGGGTATTTTAGGGGCGATAACTGTAGCGCGGGAGATCTATGATATCAACGAAATGAAAGAGATGCTTTTCCTGATGGAAAAATCTCTCAAAAAACTGGATACCTACATTTTAAGCATGCATGATTATTACAGCTTGCAACGCGGCGAATTGCGTATTAAAGACGTCGACTTTAACAAGGTAGCAGAAGAACTGAGAGACATTTATCGTGTGATGGCAGATACCAACAATATCGACTTCAATATCACTGTTGACCAGCGTGAGCCGTTCAGAAGCGATATTGGACCATTGAAACTTATTTTAAACAACCTTTTATCAAACGCGTTTAAATATCAAAGTAAGGCCAGCGACGATAAAAAAGTGGAATTGACCATGTTGGTGCACCGGGGTACCCTTCATATTGAGGTAAAGGATACAGGAATAGGAATATTGGGTAATCATATTAACGAAATATTTAACCTGTTTTACCGCGCCAGCTCGCAGGAAGCCGGTTCCGGGTTCGGTTTATACAATGTAAAAAGCGCACTGTTAAAACTTAACGGCCATATCGAGGTAAACTCCGCGCTTAATAAAGGAACAACGTTTAAAGTTACTGTCCCCACTAAATAAGAGATGGATCTATCATTTATGGTAATTGACGATACGGAGCTTGATCATTTCATCGTAAAGAAAATGGTTCTCCACGCCGATAAACGCTTTGAGGTTAAGGCGTTTTATGAAGCCATGTCAGCCCTTGCCCATATAAAGGGGGAGGGCGAAATGTTAAAAGACGGCCCCTATACATTGGTCTTGCTTGATATATATATGCCTATGATGAATGGCTATGAATTTTTAGACGAATTTGAAGCGCTTGATCCCGCTATACAGGATAAATACTACATTGTAGTGCTAACCTCATCGCATGAACCGGCAGACATGAATCGGATCGGTGCCTATAAAAGTACTAAAGGCTTATTAAGCAAGCCACTCTTAGCAGAGGACCTTTCGGCGGTAATAAACCGGATGATAACCGAAAAAAATATAAAATTAGTTTAAAGGGCTTTAGGAAAGCAGTTTTTGGCGTAGCAAAAACTCCAACTGGTCATTAGAAGTCCCCAATAGTTTATTTTCTTCTTTTAGCTTTTCTTTTTGCAGGTAAGCCTCGTATGCGCGGTTAATGGTGATATCCAGCTCTTCTTCGTTCCAGGGCTTGCTCAGGTAGTGGAAGATCTTTCCTTTATTAACAGCGTCAACCACGGCGTTCATATCAGCGTACCCGGTAAGTAATAAACGCATAGGGTCCGGAAATCTTTCAATTACTCTCTCTAAAAACTCCACCCCTGTCATATTGGGCATGCGCTGATCTGTTATAATGATCTCAATGGGCTTTTCGCTCAATATTTTCAGCGCCTCATCACCGTTTATTGCGGTATAAACCTGGTATTTTACGCGAAAAACAGCCTTAAAAGAAAACAGGTTATTCTCCTCATCATCTACGTAAAGTACTGCTATCTTTTTATCGGCCATAATCCACTGCGTTTATTTCGTCTTAGGGAACGTTATAATTGTGCTAACAACTATCAAATATAAGAGTTTCTCTATTTTAATAATATGTTAGCACAATTAATGCAGAAAATTAAAAAATGACCTTGCCGAATGACGTAACCAGCGAACCGATACGAACCGCATCAAAAATACGTTCCTCGGTAGTGCCAAGTTTGATCAGGGAATCTTCGTGAGCGTTAACGCACATCTCGCAGCCGTTAACCGCCGAAATAGTAAGACTCATCAGCTCAAAAAACTCCTTACCTGTTACAGGTTTCATCATTAGCTGCATGCGTATGCGTGCGGGTATCTGACTGTACTTTTCCTTTTGCGTAAAGTGCCTAAAGCGGTAGAAAATATTGTTTGATGCCAGTAGCGACGCGCAACCCACAGCTTCGGCTATTTCCTCGGCCGTGGCGCCGCTCTTTTCTGCGTAGTCGGTATAAAAATTAACCAGCGGATTGTTGTTGTTGTTTACGGCTGTTGACAGCCCAAGCAAGGCACATTCCTTTTCTGATAAATGGGCAGATGTTAGCGTGCTGTTAAAATTGAGCTTAAGGTCGCGTACGTAACGCGACTCGCCTTTTTCTAACAAGCTTAAACTTGCGTTTCTATAATCAGCATCAAGCCCAATATTTTGCAATAATTCGTTTATGGTTTCTGTAGTTTCGTTCATTTGATTTGATAATCAATGTGTTATACTGTTGGTTGAAGAAAAAAATATCCCCATAGCATACACTAAGGGGATATAATTATTATAAAATTAAACAGTTAAGGTTTCCTGGCCTTTTTCCCAGTTACATGGGCAAAGTTCGTCGGTTTGTAAACCGTCTAATACGCGTAAAACCTCTTTCACATTGCGGCCAACGCTCAGGTCGTTAACGCATACCCAACGTACAATGCCAGTAGGATCAATAATAAAAGTAGCGCGGTAAGCAATTTTTTCATTCGGTTCTAAAATACCAAGATCTTCGGCTAATGATTTTGAAGTATCAGCAAGCATCGGGAATTTCAGATCACGCAAATCGTCATGATGAGTTCTCCATGCGGCATGAACAAATTCAGAATCGGTTGATGCTCCAATTAAACGTGTTTCGCGATCACGGAATTCACCAAAATTTTTGTTGAACTCTGCTATCTCGGTAGGGCACACAAAAGTAAAGTCTTTTGGCCACCAGAACATAACAGTCCACACATTATCGTCATTAGCCAGGAAGTCTGAAGTTATTGTTTCAAACTCTTTACCCTTCTCTAAGCTAACAACAGCAGTTTTTGAAAAAGCAGGAAATTTTTCGCCTATTGTAATCATGTATATTTTGTTTTTATTTACGGCAAATATACGCGTTTTGGCATAGGGGAAAGATTGGATTTCTTTATACGATATAGAATATATCTATAGCGCCATAAAAAATGAATAGAAATCAGTGATAATGAAAAGACGGCGTTAAAAATTCATCTTCCCGGTCATCTGGCTTATAATGTCTTTAAAGCTATCACTGTACGGTATTTCTGCATCGGCAATTTTTATACGCCCTTTACGTATAGAGTGCACATGGTCAAGGTTAACAATGTAGGATTTATGCACCCTAAAGAAAACATCTGCAGGCAACTGGCTTTCTAAAGACTTTATGGTGACTCTTGATATAATAGCTTTTGGATTGCTTATTCTGTGTATTTTAACATAGTCTTTAAGCCCTTCAATGTACGTTATATCATCATGATTAACTTTAATAAGGTTGTAGTCGGCGTATAAGAAGATGTATTTTCTTGAGGTTTCGCCGGCCTTTGTTTCCGGCTGCCTGCGGCTTAGCTCAAATTGTTGAGTTGCTTTGTTGCATGCTTTTAAAAAACGTTCAAATGAAACCGGCTTCAATAAATAGTCAACCACGTCCAACTCAAAACCATCCAGGGCAAATTCCTGGTAAGCCGTAACAAAAATAATAAGCGGTTTTTGCGCAAGGCTTTTTACAAACTGCAGCCCGTTTATACCGGGCATTTGTATATCGCAAAAAATAAGATCTATTTCCCTGTCCTGCATAATCTGCAGTGCCTGCGTTGCCGACCGGCAGCTTGCCACCAGGTGTAGGTTTTCAACGCGGCTAACGTTGTCTTCCATTAACTCAACCGCCAGGGGCTCGTCGTCTATAATTATACAGTTCATCATTGGTTGTTACAATAATACTAATTATCAATTACATTCAATATCGTGTGTTCCTTTTAAACATTGGTGATATAGGTTGAGGCATTTCGTCGCATCATTCAGGCGTTTTATCTCATAAATGTTACAGTAGTTTTTTTTATGTATTTATTTGTAGCATGAGAAGTTTTATCAACCGTCGATGGGTTCAGTTTTTACTGCCGTTGTTAATTTGGTTTTTGCTGCTGGTGTTGCCGGTTTTGGGGCGAGATGAGAACAGCTTTATCCCTGCGGAGTTTCACCGCCGGTTTGTTACCGGGATAATAATATCTAATTTAATATTGCTGTGTATATTTTATGTGCACACTTATGCCATTTATCCTCTACTCAACAAAAAAACCAGCTGGTATATAATATCATTAATAGCCTTGTTAGGCACGTATTGGCTTTACTTATATTTAAGGCAAAATGCATTTGAAGGTATGCAGGTAAGGCAATTTGGCAGACCAATGGGTGATAGCCTGAGGGGATTTGGTGCAGAAGGCCCTGGCCGCCCTTTTCCTGGTCGTCTCGCAGATACTGTAAATCACCTACATGCCGGCAGGCCGAGGTTGAATATCTACCGATTTAGAGGCGGCGGGGGCGGTTATCAGTACTGGAGTTATATATCGCCAATGGTTGCTATTTTATTAAGTGTTTGTTACCGCATAATAATTGACAACCGCGCAAAGCAACAATTGTTAAAAGAGCGCGAAACCCAACACCTTAAGTCTGAATTGAACTTCCTGCGCTCGCAAATAAGCCCGCACTTTATGTTTAACGTGCTGAATAACCTGGTGGCGCTTGCCCGTAAAAAGTCTGATTCGCTTGAGCCTGCCATTGTGAGCCTGTCGCAACTAATGCGCTATATGCTTTATGAGAGTGACGATTACAGGGTATCATTAAGCAAAGAGGTAGATTATATTAAAAGCTACATAAGTTTACAAATGCTCCGTTTTGGCGATGCTGTGAAAACTAATGTCGATGTGAAGAACGATGTTGATATCTACACAATAGAGCCGATGCTATTGATCCCTTTTGTAGAGAACGCCTTTAAGCATGGCACGGGGACGTTAGAAACTGCAGTAATAAACATCTCTTTATCGGTTGATGAAGCCTCGCGCCTTATGCGTTTCAACGTTACCAATGATGTTGGCCCTGCCGATGATTCAAAGGATAGCAGCTCGGGCATAGGTATTGCTAATGTACGCCGGCGACTGGCTATTTTATATCCTGATAAGCACGAGCTTACGATATCAAACACTCCTGATCAGTTTACGGTAGATCTTACCATTTACTTAGCTGAGTAACAATTAAGTTGGTAACTACAAATTTACACCACTAACTATTTAGTTATAAAAACCTTTGGTTAATATTGTCGTCGCACCAATTAGCCTTATTGTCGCAACATTAATAGACCTTGTATACTTTATTTTAGTCAACAATAAATACTGCCTATCCTTGTACGTGTCTTAAAAAGCACAACACTAAATTATTTAAGAAGATGAAAAAAATACTCACAATAACCGCCATGCTTGCACTGATTTGTGCAGCAACGCACGCTCAGGACAAAAAACTGAAGGATGTGCAGGAAGTTAGCTTATGGGCACCGGCAGGTGTTAAAGCCGATGGTAAGCTTGTTGAATGGAACAATAGTTTCCAGGCCTTCAATAAAACAACAAAGCTTTATTATACAATAAGCAACGACGAAAAAAATATCTACCTCGCTATCAAGTCAACCGACCCAATGAACAATAACAAGATACTGGCCGGTGGAATAACTATTGCGGTAAATACCGAGGGCAAAAAGAAAGTGGAAAACACCTACAACATTACCTATCCGGTTGTTGCTCCCCTTATTAGCGTTCAACGCCAGGGCAACCCTGGTGGCGGTCAAGGTGGCCGTATAACTATGAATATTGGAGGTGGTCCCGGCGGCCCTGGTGGAGCCGGCGGCATGCGCGCAATGATGGGCGGAACGCCGGGTGAGCCCGTAGATTCGGCAATGCTGGCAGCACGCAAGAAGGCATTATTAGCTTATAAAGAGATTAAAGTTTCTGGTTTTAAGGACATTGCTGATTCACTTATATCACTATATAACGAACACGGCATAAAAACAATGGCCAACTATGATACCGAGGGCAACTTTTTATATGAAGTAGCTATCCCGTTAAAATTAATGGGACTAGCTGTAGGCAGTACTAATGAATTAGCTTACAACGTAAAAGTAAATGGCCTGCAGATCCCAAATCTTACCATGATGGGCGGTGGCGACATGGCTGCAGGCGGCATGGGCGGTGGCATGGGCGGCGGCGGTGCTGACCCGGGTGGTGCCGGCGGTGGCGGCCCTCGCGTTGTTACGTCTGGTATCCGCATGAACGGCGGTTTTGCCGGCGGCGGTGGCGGTGGTCCACGCGGCGGCGGAGCCTTCAATTTTCAAGAAATGATAAGCCCAAGCGATTTTTGGGGGAAATATACGCTGGCTAAAAAATAACATCCTAAACCCTACTAATAAACTCAATAATGAAAAAATTATTACTACTAGCTGTAGCTCTTTGTATGTCATGCAGCTTATTTGCACAGCAACCCGCTACCGCTTTACCGGAGCCACTCCCGGCTCGCGATGTGAGTGGCGTGATTAGAGACTCAAAAGGCGAAACTATTATAGGTGCAAGCGTTAAGCTTATATCTGCAAAAGACTCTATGCAAACTGCAACCAATGAGGATGGAATATTTATATTTAAAGATGTAAAGCTTGCTACATTCACCATAACCGTAAAGGGTATGGGTATGAAAACAATAATCCGCAAATACCTTCAAAATGACGTGCTCAAACGCATTACTCTTGACCCCATTGAGATGTTTGGCGAGAATGAGCTTTTAAAAGAAGTAGTTATTAACGGAACGCCGAGTATAGTATATAAAACGGATACTGTACAGTATCAGGCAAGTGATTACAAAGTACGCGCTAACGCTACGGTTGACGAAATGCTGAAAAAGGCAGAAGGTTTTGAGGTTGGCACTGACGGATCAGTAACTTTTCAGGGTCAGTCTGTAACCAAAGCGCGCTTAAATGGTAAAGACTATGCAGGTGGCGATGTGGCACAGGCCATACAATCTTTACCTGCAGATATTGTCGACAAATTTCAGGTAGTTGACGATTATGGCGATCAGGCAGGGCGTACAGGTATTAAAAGCGGCGACGCCACAAAGGTGCTTAATTTAACTACCCGTGCAGACCGGTCTGTAGGTAACATTGTCCGCCTCAGCGCCAGCGCCGGATCTCGCGGCAGGCACGAGGAACGTGTAAATGTACAGCGCCTAAACGGCAACCAAACGTTGGCAATTAACGGCACCGTATCAAACACTTTAAATGGGATACCATTTTTTGATCAAAATGGCCTCATCAGGGTAAACGGTAGCGGTGGTAATACAATTAGCGGTAATCCTTCAATCAGCTACCGCGACCAGTGGAGCCCCAAATTACAGGTTAACGGCAGTTATAGTTATAACTTTACTGATGGTAACACCATCAACTCAACCGAAGATCTAACAATTTACACCTTGGCAGACAAGAGTAAACAAAATGTTTCGTCTATTACAAACAGCACTAGTTTAAACAATAACAAGACCCACCGCGCAAGCATGGAGTTTGAGTTTACCCCTGATAGTTCAAACTTTATACGTGTAACGCCAAGTTTTACCTATACCAACTCTTTGACTAACAGTATTCAGGATAAAGATCAAACCGGTTATATTAATCAGTTAACCAAAAGTGTTACCGGGAACAAAAACTCAACACCGCAATACGGTTTAATTGCCTTTTATCAATACATATTTAAGAAAAATCATCGTCGCAATATTTCCGTTCAGTTTAACTTAACAAACGGAGATCAAACCCAGGACAGAGAACAAAATACAATTATTCGTAACCGCGATAGGATACCTGCTGTAGACTCAATCGTGCATCGTATTATCGCTTCTAAAAATTTAACAAAAAACTATCGCGCAAGCTTAACCTATGTTGAGCCACTTACACCTTCGTCGCAATTAGAGTTTAATGGCTCTATGAACTACAGAGGATATGACAATTCGCAATTAACTGATAGTATCAACGCGGCCGGCGTAGCTACACGCCTTGATTACGCAAGTAACGTTTTTAATTATTCATTTACAGAATCTCGGGGTAATTTGAATTACCGCCTGGTAAAATCAAAGTTTAATATCTCAGTGGGCCTTACAGCAATACCAACCCACTTAGAAGGCGTAAATGTAAGCCGTGGTAACATAGGCACCGTACGCGACAATTTCTTCATTGTACCTTTACTTCGCTTCCAGTACCAATGGTCGCGCCAACAACAACTGGCAATCAATTACAATGGTGCGCCAAGTGAGCCATCGTTTGATCAGTTGCAACCGGTACCGGATTTGTCTCAAACTTTGAATGTTACTTACGGTAATCCTAACCTGAAACCATCTTTCAGGCATACATTGTCTATGAGGTACAATAACTACATAGCCAATTCAAGGTTAAATTTATCTGCCAGTGTTAACGCAAGCCTAAATAACGATCAGATAGTTACCGACACAAGGATTGTAAAAACCGATCGCGGTGCGGGTAGCGAAACGCGTTATGTAAATATGGATGGCGGAAAAACACTTTCCGGAACTTATAATTTATCTAAAAGTTTTAGCGATCGTCGTTATACAATAATGTTAGACGGACGCGCCAGCTATAACTATACGGTTGGGTTAAATAACGGCACCGCTACCCAAGGTTCAACATACAGTTTTTCTGAACGGTTTGGACCTAGGATAAACCCTAACGATATTATTGAGATTAACCCTACAATCAGGCATACGCTTACCCGCTCATACAGTTCTTTGGGTAACGGCGCAAATAGCAACATAACCTATTTAAGTGCAAATTTAGAAGGCCGAATTTATTTTGGTAAAGACCGTAGCTGGGCGTTTGAATACGACCTGAGTAAAAATTATGTAAAAGGTATCTCCACCAACGTATCCGCAAATCCGTTTGTAGCTAATGCGTACCTTGAAAAGCAATTGTTTGCAAAGCGTAATGGTGTTTTACGTATATCAATGTATGATATATTTAACCAAAATAACTTTATTAACCGTACGCAAAAAACCAACAATAGCGGCTGGACCGACACGCGCTCAAGCCAATTTAGCCAATACGTAATGGTTGGTTTTACCATGAACCTGCAAAAATGGAGCGGTAACGTTCAAAGAGGTGGCCGCCAGCTAAATCGCCGTGGCGATGGTAGCTTTATCTACTAAAAAAACAATTGATTAAACAATATGCCGGGCATTTGTAGCAATACAATGCCCGGTTTTTTTATGCCTATTGCTTAACCGATAAAAAACGGGTTTATTTGTAAATATGTCTCTATTGGTAGCCTCATTAAATTCCGGCAGTAACGGCAATTGTTATTACATTGGTAATGAGAATGATGCTGTGCTGATAGATGCCGGCATATCGTGTCGCGAAACAGAAACACGCATGGCCCGCCTGGGTTTATCTATGCGTAAGGTGCGGGCCATCTTCATTTCGCATGAGCATAGCGACCATATACGGGGGTTAGCGGTTTTGTCAAGAAAATACAGTTTACCGGTGTATATAACGCCACTTACTGTTCAATATTCAGGGCTGGCAATAGCCGACGGTTTGTTATATCCATTTTTTGCAGATGTCCCGGTGCATATTGGCACGCTTTCCATTACGCCATTCAGCAAAATGCACGATGCCGCCGAACCCCATAGTTTTACGGTAGCGTGCGGGGATTTAAAAATAGGTGTGTTTACCGACCTTGGCGTGGTATGCGAAAATCTCATATCACATTTTCAGCAATGCCATGCTGCATTTCTGGAAGCTAATTATGATGAAGACATGCTGGAGCGTGGTAGATATCCTTACCATTTAAAAAGGCGCATACGTGGCGGAAAAGGCCACTTATCCAACGCCCAGGCCCTTGCCCTTTTTGAAGGATACCGCCCGGATTTTATGAGTCATCTTTTTTTATCGCATCTGTCAAAAGACAATAATTGCCCTGATTTGGCACTTGAACTGTTTAAAAGCCGAGCCGGGGAAACCGAAGTAATTGTCGCCTCGAGATATACAGAAACAGCCCTGTATCAAATAACAGGATGCCGTGAAACCAGCAGCCTTACATCAAACCTTCAGTTTAGTTTGTTTTAGCATTCGATATCGCCTCTTTAGCGTTTAATTGACTTTAAAGTTCCATAAAGCTTTAATAATGTAATATTGCTTTTTTAGTACTAACTTTAAAAAAAGGCAAACTGTTTACATACCTAACCGTATAATAGCTATGAATCCATCCGTGCAGGATAACCAGGCCCATGTGGTTAGCTTATTAGATGAAGGCTATGCTTGTAGGTCAAGTAATTTGACACGAAGTGTAGACCTTGCCCAACAGGCGTTATCCATAAGCCGCGAGCTGGATGATAAAGCGCTCGTAGCGAAAAGCCTTAGTCAATACGCCCTTTTTTTAATGATACAGGGCGAGTACGACTCCGCTATAAGCATGTCAAAAGAAGCGCTTGCTTATTTTGAGGAGTTAAATGACGAGTTGGGCATTGCCGGTGCTAAATATAATTTGGGAGGGGTATATTATAAAACCGACAATTACTACCTGGGTATGGCCTACCTTACCGATTGTGTTAATATCTATCGCAAAAACAACGATCATCAAAACCTGGCCCGTACCTTAAAAGCATTGGGCACCATTTATGATTATTTTGGCGACCCCAAAAATGCTATAAGAACTTATGAGGAAGCTATAGCAGAATCAAAGCTGGCGGGAGATCTTAATCAGGAAGCAAATGCTTATAACCCGCTGGCAAGCATCTATCTTAAGCAAAAAAATCTACAGAAAGCTACAACCCTTATTGACCAATCTATTGCTATCAAACTAAAAACAGGCGATATAAGGGGCTTGGCTTTTGCGCTTTACGGAAGGGGTAAGATAGCTATCGTTAAAAAGAAATACAAAAATGCTGAAGACGATATTAAACAGGCCATAAAAATCCATCAGGAGGTGCGCGAGGTTTTGGGCCTGGGTATGGCCCTACACAGGCTGGCCATTTTATATTCCAAAATGCAGCAGTTTGAAAAAGCCAGGAAAATTTTGGACGATGCATTAAAATTAAGTACCGAATATCATTTGGTGATGATAAAGTTTAAGTGTTATTACTTGTATTACCAGATTTCTAAGCAGCTAGGCGATACCGAAAACGCCTTGCGGCACCTCGAGCTATATTTTACGGAGAGAGATAAGGTGATCAATAATCAAACGCTCAAATTAATAGAGAACTACGAAATGATTGCACAAATGGATCGGCTTAAAAAAGAGGCTCAAATGCAGTTAGAAAGGGCCGAAATTATTGAGAAAAAGAACCATGCTGAGCAAATGGCTTTAGTAAAGCAGGAATTCCTGTCAACTATGAGCCATGAAATAAGGACGCCATTAAACGCAGTGATAACGATAGCATCACTGCTATCTGACAAGATAGACAAAGAGGAACAGGAGTTGCTTAGCTCTCTGCGTTTTGCTTCTAATAATTTATTGCTGCTGATTAATGACATCCTGGATTTTACAAAGCTGGAAGCCGGCAAAAGCAATCTTGAGCTTGCTCCCTGCAACTTTTTACAACTGCTTGAGAATATCAGAAATACATATGTAAGCCTTGCTTCAGAAAAAGGTGTGTTACTGCAATTAAATATTGGCAACGGTGTATCTACTGCTTATGAGCTTGATGAAACAAAGCTCTCGCAAATTTTAGGCAATCTTATTACCAATGCTATAAAATTTACCCACACCGGCAGTGTACAAGTAAGCGTAGAAAAAATTGATGCTTTGGCCAATGGCGACCTGTTGCGTTTTAAAATTATAGATACAGGTATTGGCATTAGCCCCAAAAACCAGCAAAGCATTTTTGACGCCTTTACCCAGCCGCATTCAATAACCAAAAAACAGCAGGGTGGCTCAGGGCTTGGCCTGGCTATTGTGAAAAAACTAACATCGCTGTATGACAGCACCGTTATGGTTGACAGCGCCGTTGGCAAAGGCTCTACATTTTATTTTGACCTTACACTTAAACCATCTGTAGTTCCCGGCAAAAAAAGCACAACATATTCAGATGCATTGCGCGGCAAAACCGTTTTGCTTGCAGAAGATAATTTGATAAACGCTATGGTAATAACCAAGCTGCTAGGAAACTGGAAAATGAGCACGGAGCATGCAAAAAACGGAGTAGAAGCGTTAACAAAATCAAAGAATAATAAGTTTGATTTCATTTTGATGGACATACATATGCCTGAAATGGATGGCTTTGAAGCTGCGCGCGAAATTGTAACCGGTAAAAATATAAATAGCGACACTCCGATTTTTGCTCTTACGGCCGATATAACCGCCGAGCACCATAAAGAACATCGTAATTATTTTTCAGGTTTTCTAAGAAAGCCTATTGAATCCGAGAAATTATTTGATACGCTTGCAACTGTAGAAAAGTCTGTTGAAAACAAGCAAAAAACATTATAAATTTAAAAAAACAGATAAAAAAGGCGTTTTTTTACAAATTTTACAATTGTTATGCCGGGTTGGCCCTTGAACGCTATTAAAAAAAGGAAATAAAAAAAGGAGAAGTTACTACCCTTCTCCTTCCATTAACTGATCTTATTATCCTCATAAAGAACAAATTGGTTTAGTCCGACGTAATAAGTATCACAAAGGTATAAAATAACATCGCACTTAACAGATAATTTTTTCACTTTTTTTCAAAAAAAATACAAAAACCAAGCAAAAAGGGACAAAAAACTGGTTTTTCATCCCTTTTTTGAGTTTTTTTACCCTTTTTTATTTACTTCATACCATCGTTAATTGCGGTTATTTTAGTAAGATGGCCCTTTAACACGGGTAGGGTTTTATCAACAAAGGCCTTCAGGTCAGCGTCTTTTAAATCTTTACCGGCTTTTTCAAACTCAGCAACGTCTTTTTTGTGATCATCAACCATCATGCTTACATAGGCTTTATCAAAATCGGCTCCCGCTTTTTTTGAAAGGTCATCCAGGCCTTTTTTTGAATCGGCATTTAATGAATCAGGAAGGGTTACATTTTTAGCTTTTGCCAGCGCTTTCAATTCTTCATTGGCCTTAGTATGGTCCATAACCATCATCTCGGCAAACTCCTTTACTTTGGCATTGGTGGCCTTTTGGCTTGCAAGTTTGCCTAACTCCACTTCTGACATACCTCCATTTGCTGCATCAACAACAAACTTGGCATCATCTTCAACTACAGCAATACCTGGTCCCGCCATTGAGGTGTCTTTTTCCATATTAACGCTGTCGGCGGTTTCCGTGCTGTCTTTTTCTGCGCTATTACAGGCCTGCAAAGCCCAGGCCGATAACGCGATCATTAGAATTACTTTTAGCTTTTTCATTTGATGTGTGTTTCCTACAATAAACAGCACTTAAATAAATATGTTTTTAAAGAAACTTTTTTAACCGCAACGAGTTTCTTTGTCGTTAAATCTAGAGAAACCTACCATATACATTGTTGTTATAAATTAATGAAACAGGTTGTTTTATTGATCCTTTTATTTCTCACCCTTAACGTTTCTGCGCAACAAACTCCGCTACCGCATGGAATGGTGTTTGGCCAGAAGCCTGATACAACAATAATTGTAGAAGCAACAAAAACGGAATCTTTTATCGGCAAAAAGATTCGGGTAAACACAACTATCAGGGGCCGGGTTGTCAATGTCTCCAAACAAAAAGGTGGATGGTTTACCCTGGATGCCGGGCATAGGAAACTTATTTCGGCTCATTTTAAAAACTATGACATTGTATTGCCTGCCGCTTTAAAAGGCAGAGTGGTTATTATTGAAGGTATAGCCGTTAAACAGGTCGACTCTACAAATGGCCAACGCTTTGGCGGCAATATGAGTGCCACAAAAGGTGGCACTCGTCAAAAAAAAGATGCTGAGCTTACCTTCGAGGTAAGCGGCCTTATGGTTTATAAATAACTAGATTATAGGCAAGATGTTGGTCAAACGTTTTGGAAGCGCGTTTTTCGTAGACACATATCCCGCACTTTTTTAACAAATTTTTGCCTTGATTATTTGAAGGGTTTTTCTAACTTGCAAACCCTAATTGATTTAAATTTGAAGAAGTTAGACCCCAAAGACGTTAGTACCGTCATCATTTTAAACAAAAGTGAAGCAGCAACAAAAACGCTGCAAATTAAAACAAAGCACATAAACCGGTTAAGGTACTATGCCTTAGGTATGCTTAGCATTTTAGCATTGCTTGTACTTACCATTGTTGTTCAACAACAGAATAATACCCGCCACGAGCTGGAAAAGCAATTATTATTATCGCAAATAAAAAACCTGAAAGGGCAGATACCTGAAAGCTTAAAGCAATCAGAAGAGGACCACGTAGCTCAAACATATATACAGTCTATTGAAGGTAAGCTGAAAAAGATAAACGATTATTTAAGAAAGCGCGGCCTTAAAGCGTTTTCAATCGCTTCTGTTGGCGGTGCGGGTGGTAATGCCGACGCGGATCTGTCAGATAGAGATGTTTATATGGCCTATGATAGTTATTTAACCCGGGTTGTTACCGCTGTTGCTTTTACCCCTATGGGTTATCCGCGCATAAGCTCACTAACATCCCGCTTTGGCTATCGTAGCGATCCATTCAGCGGCGAACGGGCCGAGTATCATCCCGGTATAGATTTTAAAGGCCATTACGGCGATGCGGTAAAATGTACCGCCAACGGCAGGGTTATTTCTGCCGGATGGGCCGGTGGTTACGGCAATTGTGTGCGTGTTAAACATAATAATGGTTACGAGACCGTTTATGGTCACCTTTCGCGCATTACTGTAAAAGTGGGGCAGGCGGTAAGTGTAGGCGATAAAGTTGGACAAGTTGGTTCTACCGGCCGCTCAACAGGCGCGCACTTGCATTACGAGGTTAGACAAAACGGAAAGCCTGTAAATCCTACCAAGTTTTTAACGCTGAATAACTAATGAGTTTTTTGGACAAGAAGAATAAGTCGGCCATATACAACCAGCCCATCACCACTTTAATAAGCGAAGGCTCGGTAGTTGACGGTAGCTTGCAAGCCAAAGCCTTCGCCCGCATAGATGGACACGTTAAAGGCAATGTTGATATTTCTGAAGGGCTTATTTTAGGCAAGGATGGTATTATAGATGGCAACGTAAACACCAAAGAAATGGTGGTACACGGAACAGTTAACGGCAACATTACGGTAAACACTATTGAGATAGCATCTACCGGAAAAATAACCGGCGACATAACAACAGGTGCCCTATCTGTTGAAACAGGCGGTGTATATAACGGGCGTTTAGTAATGAACGCCGGATAATATTGCTAGGCGCTGACCGGCGCTGAGTTAAAGCATTTTACTTTCACAACGGAATACTGTATTTTTGCATTTCAAAAAAAAGAAACGCTATGTCATCAGTAGAGACCGCTTACACCAAATACAAAGTTAAAGACTTCTCGCTGGCCGAATGGGGCCGCAAGGAGATTGAATTAGCCGAAGCAGAAATGCCGGGCCTGATGGCACTTCGCCAGGAGTTTGGTGCTTCAAAACCATTAGCAGGTGCGCGCATTGCAGGTTGCCTGCACATGACGATACAAACCGCTGTATTAATTGAAACACTTATTGAGCTGGGTGCAGAAGTGACCTGGTCATCATGTAATATATTTTCAACCCAGGATCACGCCGCTGCGGCTATTGCTGCTGCCGGTGTTTCTGTTTATGCCTGGAAAGGTTTGAATGAGCAGGAGTTTGACTGGTGCATTGAGCAAACCTTATTCTTCGGCGAGGATCGCAAACCGTTGAACATGATATTAGATGATGGTGGCGATTTAACCAATATGGTTTTAGATCGTTATCCTGAATTGGTTGCCGGTATTAAAGGTATCTCAGAAGAAACTACTACCGGTGTGCACCGCTTATATGAGCGTGTTAAAGCCGGTACTTTACCAATGCCTGCTATTAACATTAACGACTCGGTTACCAAATCAAAATTTGATAACAAATACGGTTGTCGCGAATCGTTGGTAGATGCTATCCGTCGTGCAACTGATGTGATGATGGCCGGTAAAGTTGGTGTTGTTTGTGGATATGGCGATGTGGGTAAAGGTTCTGCCGACTCATTACGTAACGCGGGTGTACGTGTTATTGTAACCGAAATTGACCCTATTTGCGCTTTACAGGCAGCTATGGAAGGTTTCGAGGTTAAAAAATTAAGCACCGCTATTGCCGAGGCTGATATTGTTGTTACCGCTACAGGAAACAAAAACATCGTTCGCGAGCAGCATTTCCGCGCGTTGAAAGACAAGGCTATTGTTTGTAACATCGGTCACTTTGATAACGAGATTGACATGGCCTGGTTAAACGGCGCTTATGGCAACAGCAAAATCGAAATTAAACCACAGGTTGATAAATATACCATTGACGGTAAAGATGTTATTGTTTTGGCCGAAGGCCGTTTGGTTAACTTAGGTTGCGCAACAGGGCACCCAAGCTTTGTAATGAGCAACTCGTTCACCAACCAAACGTTGGCTCAATTAGAGCTTTGGACCAATGCCGGCGCTTACGAAAACAAAGTATACACCCTGCCTAAACACCTCGACGAGAAAGTTGCCCGCTTACACCTGGCTAAAATTGGTGTTGAGCTGGAAGTACTTGACCAAGATCAGGCTGAATATATTGGCGTAACAGTTGACGGTCCGTTTAAACCGGAGTACTACCGTTACTAAGCTATTGAGCCGAAAGGTAAAAGCAAAAGGCCTGGTCGATAAGATCAGGCCTTTTTTGTTTGGGTTAAGGGCTGTTTTATCGTATTTTAGGTGCATGCATCATGCCGTAATACAATACTCCTGTTTGCTGGTTATCATCCTGTTTGTGGTAATGCTGGCGCAGAAGATAAAAATAGCCTATCCCATTTTACTTGTACTGGTTGGTTTGCCCTTGGGCTTTATCCCCTTTTTGCGGGGCATAGAAATTCAGCCTGATCTTATTTTCGTGATATTTTTACCGCCCCTGCTGTACGAAGCCGCGTGGAACACATCATGGAAAGACTTTTGGAAATGGCGGCGTGTAATATCCAGCTTCGCGTTCCCGGTAGTTATAATAACATCGTGTACAGTGGCATTTGTATCGGCAGCCCTTATACCGGGCTTTACACTAGCAACAGGGTTCTTATTAGGCGGCATAGTATCGCCACCCGACGCCGTTTCGGCAAGCGCCATCTTAAAAAACATTAAAGTACCCAAACGCTTTGTTACCATAGTTGAAGGCGAAAGCTTGCTTAACGATGCTTCCAGTTTGGTGGTTTTTCGGTTCGCAATGGCAGCTGTATTAACCGGTACCTTTGTTTTTAAGGATGCCGCAACCAGCTTTGTATTAGTAATAATAATGGGCATTGCCGTGGGCCTGGCCGTGGCGCTGATATTTTATGCCATACACCGCTGGCTGCCCACGTCGGCAAATATAGATGTGGTACTTACTTTTATGGCGCCTTATGTAATGTACATAACGGCAGAGAGTTTCCATTTTTCGGGCGTATTGGCGGTAGTAAGCGGGGGCTTGTATCTGTCGGCCCGGCGACATCTGTTTTTATCATACCATAGCAGGTTACAGGCAATAAATGTGTGGCAGGCCGTTGCCTTTTTACTTAATGGCATTGTGTTTTTGCTGATAGGGCTTGAGTTTCCAATCATTATAAAAAACCTTGGCGCCGAGGGGTTAAGGTCAGCCATAAATTACGGTCTCATCATTACGGCGGTTTTAATTGTGGGGCGATTTATTTGCACCTACGCCGCGGTAGTTATCACTGTGGTGATGAGCAGGATAATTACCGTTGCCGATCCTAATCCCGGCTGGCGGGGTCCAACCATGCTGGGGTGGGCAGGAATGCGTGGGGTGGTGTCGCTGGCAGCGGCGTTAAGTATCCCGTTAACGCTAACCAATGGCGCTGCGTTCCCGAACAGGGATATGATATTGTTCATCACCTTTACGGTAATATTGGTTACGCTGGTATTCCAGGGATTAACATTACCACTGGTGGTTAAATGGGTAAACATGCCCGACCCGGACCTTACCGTGCCCCTGGAGCAGCAAAGGCAGTTGGTACGGAAAAAACTGGCGCACCTGTCGCTAAGTATTTTGGATGAGCATTATAATGATGTTTGCAAGAACAACGGCATGGTACAAAGCCTGGTAATGCGCTACAATGCCGAAATGAAATTATTGAAAGATTGGGACAAAGGCGATAACCATGCCCGGGAACAGTTTTATTATAACGACTACCTGAAGATAATGGCACACCTGCTAAAAGAGCAGCGTAAGCTGCTGCACACGCTCAATAAAAAGGAGGAGATCAGCGACGCGTTGGTAAAGCATCAGTTTGACCTCCTCGATCTGGAGGAAGAAAAACTGCATCAGCATTTTGAAAACGCGGATGATTGAGCCATTAAAAAATTTAATTATTGTCGATTAAACAATTGTAACCTCTCTTTTCCTCGGTTTATATCAATCGAAATAACTTAACTTATCAAAGCCAACCTTCTTTGTATTAGGCTCATTTACAGCCGCGTTTATTATTGTACGCATAACAATTGTAACAAGCATTTTATCCGGGTAATGTGTTGCGGTTTGCAATAATATTTATCTTTAAACTGGTTGTGTCCGGAAGCAACCCATCCTAACACAAAAAACCAATACCGCACCCGATAAACTAAATTATAAATGAAAAAGACAATCGCACTTATTTTTACTTGCGCGGCTTTTGCCGGTTCAGCATTTGCGCAGCGCCCGGCCCAAACGCCGGAGCAGCAGGCCGCCCAAAAAGCAATGGCCGATGCCACCCAGGCCGACCGCAACGATATGATGAAGCAGTTAGGCATTACCACCATGAGGCCCCCCAGAAGCGGCTCAGACTCTACCGCCGCTAATTTTACCAATTACGATGAAGCGCTGGCTAACCCCTACCCGGAGCTACCCGAAGTATTAAAATTTAATAATGGTAAAAAAGTAACCAAAGCATCAGAATGGCCTAAACGCCGTGCCGAAATTGTGGAACTTTTTGTGAAAGAAGTGTATGGCCGCATACCCAAAAATGTACCGAAAGTAACATGGAGGGTTTATAAGGATAGCGACCAGGTGGTAAATAACATCCCCGTAAATGTTAAGCAGTTGGTGGGCCATGTAGATAATTCGGCCTATCCGACAATAAATGTGGATATACAATTAACGTTAACCGTGCCCAAAAGCGCAACCAAAGCTGTGCCTGTAATAATGGTATTTGGTGGCGGCGACTTTTTAGCTCCTCGTCCTGCCGGTGGTTTTGGCGCCGGTGGTTTCGGTCCGCCAAGAACCGGCGCTCCGGGCGCTGCACCCGCACCTAAAAGCGCTCAACAACAAATATTAGAAAAAGGCTGGGCCTATGCAGCATTAAACCCCGGCAGCATACAGGCAGATAACGGGGCCGGATTAACCAAAGGCATAATAGGCTTAGTTAACAAAGGCGCGTTCCGTAAGCCCGACGATTGGGGTGCCTTGCGCGCCTGGGCATGGGGCGCCGACCGTGCCATAGACTACTTCAAGACAAATAAAGCTGTCGATGCTAAAAAAGTAGCAATACAAGGCCACTCCCGTTACGGCAAAGGTGCTTTAGTTGCTTTGGCCTTTAATCCGCGTATGGCAACGGCTTATGTAAGTTCATCAGGCGAAGGCGGCGCTAAGATCTATCGCCGCAACTTTGGCGAAGTAATTGAAAACGTTACCGCCGCCTCAGAGTATCACTGGATGGCAGGAAACTTTCTAAAATACGGCAGTATACTGCAATGGAACGATCTGCCTGTTGATGCTCATGAATTGATCGCGCTATGTGCACCGCGCCCTGTATTTATCAGCGGCGGCAAGGTGGCCAAGATCGGCCAGGATGGTTGGGCGGATGCGCAGGGTATGTTTATGGCGGCTGCGGCAGCCGGACCAGCATATAAGCTGTTGGGCAAAAAACCGACGAAAACGGATGTTTTCCCTAAAATTGAAACG
>CAMLFI010000003.1 GCA_946479225.1 uncultured Mucilaginibacter sp.
CTAAAAATAGAAAGAGGGGGCGGCTCAGAGCCGGGGTGAGCCACCCTGAGCCCTGTGAGCCCCTGTGAGCCACTGTGAGCCCATGTGAGCCACCCCATTTTTTGCATTTGCAAAAACCACAGCCCTCTTTCCATCAAAATACCTACTTTTGCCGAATTAAAATTTGAAGGATAATGAGCACTACCAAAGGACCCATCTCCCAGTTTATTGAGAGAAACTACCTGCATTTTAACGCTGCCGCCTTGATGGACGCAGCTAAAGGTTATGAAACACACCTTACCGAAGGCGGTAAAATGATGGTGACCCTTGCCGGTGCCATGAGTACCGCCGAGTTAGGTATATCGCTGGCCGAAATGATCCGTCAGGGTAAAATAGACATCATTTCGTGCACGGGCGCTAACCTGGAAGAGGATATTATGAACCTGGTGGCGCACTCGCATTATAAACGTGTACCTAACTATCGCGACTTAAGTCCGCAGGATGAGTGGGATCTGTTAGAGAACCATTACAACCGTGTAACGGATACCTGCATACCCGAAGAAGAAGCTTTCCGCCGTTTGCAAAAACATATCCATAAACTTTGGAAAGATGCTGATGATGCCGGCGAGCGCTATTTTCCGCATGAATACATGTATAAAATGTTATTAAGCGGCGTACTAGAGCAGTATTATGAGATAGACCCAAAAAATTCATGGATGCTTGCTGCTGCAGAAAGGAACCTGCCTATTGTAGTACCAGGCTGGGAGGATTCAACCATGGGCAATATCTTTGCATCATATGTAATAAAGAACGAAATAAAGGCCGTTACCATGAAGAGTGGTATAGAATACATGGCATGGCTGGCCGATTGGTATGTTAAAAATTCATCGGGTAAGGGGATAGGTTTCTTCCAGATTGGTGGCGGTATAGCCGGCGATTTCCCTATTTGCGTTGTGCCGATGCTTTACCAGGACATGGAGATGCCTGAGATACCCTTCTGGAGCTATTTCTGCCAGATATCCGACTCAACAACTTCATACGGTTCATACTCCGGCGCTGTGCCGAATGAGAAAATTACCTGGGGTAAATTAGATATACATACGCCGAAGTTTATAGTAGAGTCTGATGCTACCATAGTGGCCCCACTTATATTTGCGTGGATATTAGGACAATAACAAAAAAAAAGCTGTAAGGTAAAAGATTGGCAATAATTATAACCGTTAGGTATAAATTTTTTAAAAATTCTATTTATTTAGAAAGATTATAAATTAGTTATTACTGTCATTTATTTGTCAGCGATTATTTAATAAATTATACTTTTGTGGCTGAAAAATTGGCTAAAAGTGCGTGCTTTTAACAATTTCAACACATAAAAATAAACTATTTAGCACAATACAACTTTATGAGAAGCATCTCATTGATTTTTAAACAATTCACTAAACCGGTTCTACTTGCACTTTGTTTTGCCGTTTGGGGATTTTCTGTTAAGGCGCAAGGAGACCCGGCTAAAGGGGAGGGCTTGTTTAAATCAAATGCCTGTAGTGGTTGTCACGCGTTAGATAAGCGCATGGCTGGTCCTGCTTTGGGTCCTATTATGGCATCAGATACTGATGACAAATGGTTAACCAAGTGGATACAGAACAACCAGGCGTTAATTGCAGCTAAAGATCCTAAAGCTCTTAAGATCTATAACGAATTTGCCCAAGCGGGTATGCCAGTTTTTACCGGCCTTTCTGATGCTGACGCGGCAGACATTATTGCTTATGTGCGTGATGGCTACAAGAAAATAGAGGAAGCTAAAAAGGCTGCTCCGGCGGCTGGTACAGCTGCTGCTGCCGATCAAGGTCCAAGTGATTTAGTAGTTTTTGGCCTTATCGGTGTAATCATATTAGCCTTAATCATCATCCTTGTATTAAACAGGGTTATAGGTACGCTTGAAACCATTATCACTAAAAAAGGTGTTGTGCTTGACGCCGAAACAGAGGAAGAAGGTGAGCAGGTTGATCGTTTTGCTACCGTAAAACGGATGGCAAAAAATAAGAAATTGGTTTTCTTTATCCTGGTATGCGGTACAATTGGTATAGCAAGCTGGTCGTGGAACATTATGTGGAATACCGATGTACACAGTGGTTACCAGCCTGTACAGCCTATCAAATATTCGCACGAGCTGCATGCAGGCATCATGAAAATTGAATGTCAGTATTGTCATACCGGCGCATTCAAATCAAAAAATGCTTCTATACCATCATTAAACGTGTGTATGAACTGCCACAAAACAGTTAAGCAGGAATCGCCTGAGATACAAAAAATATATACTGCTTTGGGTTACGATCCGGCTACTGCTAAATACGACAGCACTAAAGCCCAGCCTATTCAATGGGTGCGTATACACAACCTGCCTGATCTGGCTTACTTTAACCACTCACAGCACACTACTGTTGGCGGCATTAAATGTCAAACCTGCCACGGCCCTATAGAAACCATGGCCGAGGTTAAACAATACAGTCCGCTTACTATGAAATGGTGTATCCAGTGCCACAAACGTACCGAGGTTAACAGCAAAGGCAGCGCTTATTATGACCAGGTATTAGCTGCTCATGATGAGATCAAAAAAGGCAAAAAACCAACCGTTGCTTTATTAGGCGGTATTGAGTGCGGCAAGTGCCATTATTAATATACAGATAGAATTTAGAGCATTACAGTTTTATATTACAGCTTAAATGGATAGCAATAAAAAATACTGGAAAGGTGTAGAAGAACTAACCCGAACCCCGGAATTTGTTGAAAAGAACAAAAACGAATTTGCGGAGCCTATTCCAATTGAGGATGTTTTGTCGGGCGAAGGCCTGAAGGGTAAAACTCCCCGCCGCGATTTCTTAAAAGCGGTAGGCTTTGGCGTGGGTGCGGTTACATTGGCTGCTTGCCAAAGAGTACCTGTACACAAATCCATCCCATATTTAATTAAACCGGAGGAAGTTACGCCGGGTGTTGCCAATTACTATGTATCAACTTACGAAGGTTCGGCCATTATGGTTAAAACCCGAGAAGGCAGACCTATCAAAGTAGAAGGTAACCCAAATGACTTACTTGGAAAAGGTGGTTTGAGCGCTCAGGCTCAGGCATCAGTACTTGATCTTTATGATGTCAACCGTGTTAAAAGCGCAGTTAAAGATGGTTCTGAAGTTACCTGGAGCACTATTGATGACCATGTTATATTAGAGCTTGCTAAAATTGTTGACGCCGGCACCAAGATCCGTATTGTATCTTCAACCATTTCAAGCCCGTCTACATTAAGCGTAATTGCTGATTTTATTGCTGCTTATCCTACTGCAAAACATGTTACTTATGATGCAGTATCATATACAGGTATTATCCAGGCTAACCAAAATAGCTTTGGTAAAGCCGTATTACCACACTACAATTTTGATAAAGCTGACGTAATTGTAAGCTTCGGCGCCGACTTTTTAGGCACCTGGATATCAGGCGAAGAATTTACCCGGCAGTATGTATCAAAACGCGCTGCCAAAGCACTGGAAGAGAAAAAAATGTCTCGTCACATCCAGTTTGAGACAGGCATGAGCTTAACCGGTACCAACGCTGATGTACGTATCGCGTTAAAACCATCAGAAGAAGGCGTTGCTTTGGTTAATCTTTACAATGCAATATCAGGCACTACATTGCCGGGCAGTAAAGCGTTGCAGAACAAGGCAGCTAATAATGCTATAGCTGTTGTGGCTAAAGAGTTAGTAGCAGCTAAGGGCCGTGCGCTGGTTGTTGCAGGTTCAAATGATGTAGCTACGCAAATATTGGTTAACGCTATCAACTCCATATTAGGCAGCTACGGTACTACAATTGATCTGGATAACAATTCAAGACAATATGCAGGTAACGACGCTGAATTAGCTGAGTTTGTTGGCGAAGTTAAACGTGGCGAAGTTGGCGCGGTATTCTTTTTGAATGCTAACCCTGTTTATGATTTTTATCAAGGCGCAGCATTAGCTAAGGCTATTGAAAAAGTTCCGTTGCGTGTATCTTTCTCTGATACCAAAGACGAAACTTCTGCATTATGTAATGTAATTGCACCAAACCACCACTATTTAGAATCATGGGGTGATGACAGCGCGATTGAAGGTTACTATACTATAAAACAACCTACTATTAACCCTGTTTATGATACCCGGCAGGCTGAACAAAGCTTGTTGTTATGGTCATCAAACCCGGTTAATAATTATTATACCTACGTAAGAAATGTTTGGGCTACCCGGGTACTTCCGTTAGCAGGTCTTTCAGGCCAGGCCGGATGGGAAAGCGTATTGCAAACAGGATTTATACAAACAGCCGCTAAACCGGCAGGCGTATATGCATTCAGCTTTGATCTGAATGGCGTAGCACAAAAAATATTAGCTCAAAGCGCGCAGCTGGCTGCTTCTGCAGGTAAATTTGAGTTAGCTTTATATCAAACTTCAGCTATCCGCGATGGTAAGCACGCTAATAACCCATGGTTACAGGAGCTGCCTGATCCGGTATCAAAAGTTACCTGGGATAACTTTGCCGCCATGTCTCAAAACGATATGAAGGACTTAGGTTTGGTTGAAGGCGACGTAGTTGTTATTGATGCCAACGGATATTCAATTGCACTACCCGCTTTATTGCAACCTGGTCAGGCAGTTGGTACCATATCAGTAGCTGTAGGTTACGGCCGCACCAGCGGTGGCGCTGTAATTGAAAGCGGAATTGGTAAAAATGCCTTCCCTTTCTATAGCTTACGTAACGGTACTTTCCAAACTACTACGGTTGCTGCCCTATCAAAAACAGGTGATAACATACAATTAGCACAAACACAAACACACCACTCATACGAAGGCCGTAACATCGTTCGCGAAACCAGCCTTGCTGAGTTTGTTAAAAACCCGGCACACGCGGTTGGCCATCATGAAGGACATAAAGACTACAGTCTTTGGGACGAGCATGAGCGCCCTAACTATGATTGGGTTATGGCAATTGACCTTAACGCCTGTACCGGTTGCGGTGCCTGCGTTGTAGCTTGTAACGCCGAAAATAATATCCCGGTTGTTGGCAGAGACGAAGTACGCCGCCGCCGCGAAATGCACTGGATCCGTATTGACCGTTACTATACTTTCAACGAAGCGGGTAAAGGTGTAACAGAAGAGACAGAAATCGCTCATCTGGAAGATATAAGCAATGTATCTGTTGTACACCAGCCAATGCTTTGCCAGCACTGCGATCACGCTCCTTGCGAAACTGTGTGCCCGGTATTAGCTACTGTTCACTCATCAGAAGGTTTGAACCACATGGCTTACAACCGTTGCGTTGGTACACGTTACTGCGCTAACAACTGTCCGTTCAAAGTGCGTCGCTTTAACTGGTTCAACTACTGGAACGATTCACGTTTTGATAACTATTTGAACAACGAGCATACACAATTAGTATTAAACCCTGATGTAACTACCCGTTCACGTGGTGTTATGGAGAAATGCTCAATGTGTATCCAAAGAATACAAGCCGGTAAGCTGAAAGCTAAAATTGAGAAACGCCCTGTTAAAGATGGTGATATCAAAATGGCCTGCGAGCAAACCTGTTCTGCTAACGCTATCATATTCGGTAACCGTAATGATCCTAACTCTGCAGTGTCAAAAGCATTGAAGAGCGAAAGAACTTACTATGTGCTTGAAGAATTTAACGTTGAAGCGGGTATAGGTTATCAGGCAAAAGTTAGAAACACATTTGAATTAGAAGCTTAAGCTATCATTATTATATATAAAGTATGGCATCTCATAAAGAATCAATAATAAGGGAACCGTTAATTACCGGCGAAAATATAACCTACGCCAAGGTAACCAACGATGTTCTTACACCTGTTGAAAATGCACCTAACAAAGCCTGGTGGATAGGTTTCATCGTATCCTCTATTGGCGCATGCCTTTGGGTATTTGCAGTTAGCTGGACATTTTGGTACGGTATCGGGTCGTGGGGTTTGAATAAAACAGTTGGCTGGGCCTGGGACATCACCGGTTTCGTATGGTGGGTAGGTATTGGTCACGCCGGTACGCTTATCTCGGCTATCTTATTACTGTTCCGTCAAAACTGGCGTAACTCAATTAACCGCTCAGCAGAGGCGATGACGATCTTCGCCGTAATTTGCGCCGCTACTTACGTAGTATCACACATGGGGCGCCCATGGTTGGCTTACTGGCCTTTGCCACTGCCAAACCAGTTTGGTTTATGGGTTAACTTTAACTCACCATTGGTATGGGACGTGTTCGCGATATCAACTTACTTCTCGGTTTCATTAGTGTTCTGGTACATCGGTTTATTGCCTGATATTGCCAGCATCCGTGACCGTGCTTCAGGCCTTCGCCGCAGAATTTATTCTATCTGTTCATTCGGTTGGACAGGTTCAGTAAAAACATGGCAGCGTTTTGAAACTGTATCATTAATATTAGCAGGTATATCAACGCCACTGGTACTTTCGGTACACACCATTGTATCAATGGACTTTGCTACATCTTTAGAGCCGGGTTGGCACACAACAATTTTCCCTCCTTACTTCGTTGCAGGAGCTATCTTCTCGGGTTTCGCAATGGTGCAAACACTATTGCTGGTAACCCGTAAGGTTTTAGGTTTGGAGAACTACATTACTATGTTCCACATTGAGTCAATGAATAAGATCATCCTGGTAACAGGCTCTATCGTTGGGGTGGCTTATTTAACGGAGTTCTTTATCGCTTACTATTCAGGCGGCGAGTACGAGCAGTACACTTTCCTTAACCGTTTTACCGGTCCGTTCTGGTGGGCAGGCTGTATGATGTATGGCTGTAACATCCTGATGACGCAGGTAATGTGGTTCAAAAAGATCCGTACCAATATTGCCATGGCATGGGTACTATCTATCATTGTAAACATAGGTATGTGGTTTGAGCGTTTCGTTATCATCGTTACCTCATTACACCGTGACTTTATACCATCAAGCTGGGCCATGTTTTATCCAACTTGGGTTGACGTGAGCATCTTCATCGGCTCAATTGGTTTGTTCTTTACCTTGTTCCTGTTATTCCTTCGTGTATTGCCTTCAATAGCAATGGCCGAGGTGAAGCTGTTGCTGAAATCATCAAGTGAGCAGGCTAAGAAGAAACAAATTGAAGAAGGTCATCTTGATCCTGAGCAGGTTCAATACTATAAAGATTCATTGATCCCTTACGATACGGTAGATTTAGAAAAATACGAAAACGCATAATCAACAATGAGCAGCACTAAATATATATTAGGACTTTTTGACGATCCGGATGTGATGATGCACGGGATTGACAAGTTACAGAAAAATAGTATCCCTATTTATGATGTATACACCCCAATGCCAATACACGGAATTGATGCGAAGTTAGGCGTTAAGGAATCGCGTTTGGGTTATGCGGCATTCATGTTCGGCTGCTTAGGCGGTACCGTTATCTTCAGTATTATTTATTACTGTTTGGTGCATGACTGGCCTATGAACATTGGTGGTAAACCATATTTCGCCATCCCGGATTTTGTGCCGGCTACTTTTGAGTGGACAGTATTATTTACTGCATTCGGTATGGCATTTACCTTCTTTTACGCTACACACCTTTTCCCGGGCAGAGCGCCAAGGGTAATGGACCTTAGAGCAACTGACGACCGTTTTGTGATAGCAATTGATGCTAAAGGAAACGTATCGCACGAGGATATAACAAATATATTAAAAGAAGCCGGAGCAGTAGAAGTTAAGCATAACACCAGAAAATATGTTAGCTATGAATAAATATAAAATATTGGGAACAGCGGTTGTTGCTGTTGTTGCATCGGTGGTAACCACCTCTTGTAATGACAAACGCAGCACCGGATGGGAGTACGCACCCAATATGTATGAGCACATTGCATATGATCCTGATCAAAAGAATGTGAATTTTAAGGATGGTAAAACAGCGCAGGTACCACCTGCAGGTACTACGCCAATTGGCTTTACCCGTTTTGATTTTCCGAATACTAAAGAAGGATACGAAGCTGCTTCAACCGGCATTGTAAATCCTTTGGCGGCTAATGCTAAAACCTTAGCTGAGGGCAAAAAGCTTTACACTACATTTTGCTCACCCTGCCATGGTGCAACCGGAGCAGGCGATGGCGAAGTTACCAAACACGGTTTCGGGCCACCACCAAATTATGCAACCGGTCAGTCATCACGTGGTGGTGCAATGAAGGACCTTACTGATGGCAAGATCTATCACACTATAACTTACGGCGTAAGCGCAATGGGATCTTACGCATCGCAACTGGCACCGGATGAACGCTGGAAAGTTGTAATGTATGTTCACCATTTACAAAACTTATAAGAAATAATTTGATGAAGACTCATAATAATTTTGACGAACAGTTTGAGTTTGCGGGCAAAGCAAAAACCTGGAGCCTTGCTGCTATTGCTATAGGTGTTGTAGTAATTGCGCTTGGTTTCCTTACCGGACAGGTTGAGCGTACCTTCGCTAATTTATTACTGATGGGCTATTACGTTACATGCGTTTGTTTGGCCGGTGCATTCTTTTGCGCGGTACAATATGTAACTCAGGCTGGCTGGTCTGCTTCAATATTGCGCATTCCGCATGCTTTTATAAAAGTATTACCTATACCTGCCATTATTTTGGTGGTGATCATAATTGCCGGACTAACCTTTACCCACACTATAGTTAACGAAGAGGGCCACGAGGTTGTTGCGCCTTACCTATACAAAATATGGGGACAACACGGTATTACTGAACCGGGTGAGCATTATGATGCACTTATTGCAGGTAAATCAGGCTACCTAAACTTGGGTTTCTTTTTAGGACGTGTTATTGGCTTTTTATTAGCTTATATATTATTAAGCCGCCTGTTTGTAAAATACTCAACTAACGAGGATGAACTTTCGGGCATGTCAAACTACGATAAGAGCTTTAAACTTGCTTGCGTGTTCTTAGTAATATTTGGTTTTACTATCCCTGTATTCGCTTTTGATGTTATCATGTCCTTAGAAGCGCACTGGTTCTCAACTATGTTTGGCTGGTATAACTTTGCTGCCCTTTGGGTAAGCGGTTTAGCTACCATGACATTGATCATAATCTACCTACGCAATCAAGGCTATCTGCAATGGGTAACACAAGATCACCTGCACAACATGGGTCAGTTAATATTCGGTTTCTCAGTGTTCTGGACTTACCTATGGTTTGCACAATTCCTGTTAACCTGGTACGCTAACATTCCTGAGGAAACTGCTTACTTCTACAAAAGATGGGAGCCTGATTTTAAACCTTGGTTTTGGTTAAGCATAGTAGTGAACTTTTTAACACCGTTGCTTGTACTGATGGCGCGTGATTCAAAACGCTCAACCAGTATATTAAAAGCTGCCTGCATTATTTTGATAGTAGGTCACTGGTTTGACTATTTCCAAATGATAATGCCGGGTACTGTTGAACATTTTTCTGAATGGTACACTGCTATTGGTTGGCTCGAGCCGGGTATATTTATAGGTTTTGCAGGTTTATTTGCATTCCTATTCTTTACTGCTTTAAGTAAATTCAAAGCATTGGCGCCAAAGAATCACCCGTTCCTACAGGAGAGCTTACATCATCACATATAATTATATTGTTAATTTTGCAACAAAAACAGAATACCAAACTACCAATTACAATGGGATTCAATAAAGTAATAAATTCTAAAAAAATGCTTTCGCTGTTTGCTGCGTTGATGCTTACCGGCACCAATCTGTTGATGGCGCAAGGTACTGCGACAGCTGCGGCGGAAAAACCGGGTGTTGACTGGTTGAGCGTAGGCTATTATGTACTGCTTTTTTTACTGGCATGTGTAGCTTTGGCTATTGTTGGTAAAATTTTAAAGGTATATGATCTGAGCCAGAAGATACGAGGCAAAGCGGGCCTTAACTGGAACAACCTTATGGCTGTTATTTGTATTGTGTTCCTGGTAGCCGGCGCAATTGGAACTTATTGGTCATTTTCAGTACAAGGCCAGATGGTTTTACCGGATGCGGCTTCTGTACATGGCGTTAAGATAGACAGCATGTTCTGGACAACTACTGTAATTACTTTTATAGTGTTTGTGATTACCCAAATATTACTTTTCACTTTCTTATTTGTATACAGGCATTCGTCAAAACGCAGAGCGTACTTTTTACCTCACAATAATACTATTGAAAAGGTTTGGACAATTCTTCCTGCCATTGTGTTAACAATATTGGTGATCTTCGGCTTTTTTACATGGCAAGAAGTAACCAACAGTGCCGATGCTAAAGGTCAACCTGCATCAATAAACGTTGACATTACCGGTGAGCAATTTATGTGGAACCTGCGCTATCCGGGTCCCGATGGTTTGCTAGGCAAAAAGAATTACAAATTGGTTAGTGGTTCAAACAAACTGGGTATTGATTATACTGACAAAAACAGCTTTGATGATTTGAAAGCTGATACAATGGTTATTCCAGTTAATAAATCAGTAAGATTGAATATAGGCTCTAAGGATATCATCCATAGCGTGTACATGCCGCACTTCAGGGTACAGTTAAATGCGGTACCGGGCTTGCCAACTTTCTTTAAGTTTACGCCAACGTACACTACGGAGCAAATGCGCCAAAAAACGGAGGATCCTAAGTTTGAATACCTGGTTTATTGCAATAAAATATGCGGAGCCAGCCACTATAACATGCAAAAAATTGTACGTGTGGTAAGCGAGGCAGAGTACACCCAATGGTTAGCCAAACAACAACCTTATTTAACCCCGGCTTTAAGAACGGAGTTGAAATTAGCCGAGGTTAAAAAAAATAATATTTCTACAAACAGGTTAGCGTTAAACAATTAATTAGCGAATATGTCAACATTAGCAGTTCACGATCACGGGGTAGCACATCACGAAGAAGGTCACGAGCATCACCATAAAGACACTTTTTTAACAAAATATATTTTCAGTCAGGATCACAAAATGATCGCTAAGCAATTCCTGATCACAGGTATTACTATGGCTTTCATTGCAATGATACTATCAGTATTGTTCAGGATCCAGTTAGCATACCCTGACAAAGCGTTTCCTTTATTGGAAACGTTATTGGGCCGTTTTGCTCCTGAAGGTCGCCTTGATTCGGAGTTCTACCTTTCATTGGTTACCATACACGGTACCATCATGGTGTTCTTTGTGTTAACAGCCGGTTTGAGCGGTACTTTCAGTAACTTATTAATACCATTACAGGTAGGTGCACGTGATATGGCTTCGCCATTCATGAACATGTTATCATACTGGTTCTTTTTTACTGCATGCGTTATCATGCTGTCATCATTCTTCATCCAAAAGGGCCCAGCCGGTCCGGGATGGACCATATATCCTCCTTTATCAGCATTGCCAACCGCAATGAAAGGTTCGGGCATGGGGATGACGCTGTGGCTTATAAGTATGGTGTGTTTCATCGCATCATCACTGATGGGTGGCATCAACTATGTAAGTACGGTATTGAACATGCGTACTAAAGGTATGGATCTTTGGAAAATGCCTTTAACTATCTGGGCATTCTTCTTAACCGCTATTCTGGGTGTATTATCGTTCCCTGTATTGGTAGCCGGTGTGGTGTTGTTAATATTCGACCGTAGCTTTGGTACCAGCTTTTATTTATCAGACATTGTAGTAAACGGACAGGTAATGCCGTTTGAAGGTGGTAGCCCTATCTTATTCCAGCACTTGTTCTGGTTCTTGGGTCACCCGGAAGTATATATCGTAATTATGCCGGCCATGGGTATCTCATCTGAGGTTATGTCGGTAAACTCACGCAAACCTATCTTTGGTTACCACGCGATGGTTTATTCATTGATCGGTATCACTGTATTATCATTTATTGTATGGGGTCACCACATGTTTGTAACGGGTATGAATCCGTTCCTGGGCGGTGTGTTCATGATCACTACGTTGATCATTGCGGTGCCATCAGCAGTAAAAACATTTAACTGGTTGGCTACTATATGGCGCGGTAACATCAGATTCACACCTGCAATGTTGTTCGCTATAGGTATGGTGTCATTCTTTATCTCTGGTGGTTTAACCGGTATATTCCTGGGTAACGCTGCGTTGGACATTAACCTGCACGATACTTACTTCGTGGTAGCTCACTTCCACCTGGTAATGGGTTCGGCAGCTATATTTGGTATGCTTGCCGGTGTTTACCATTGGTTCCCTAAAATGTTCGGCCGCATGATGGACGACAAATTAGGTTACCTGCACTTTTGGTTAACCTTTATAGGTGCTTACCTGGTATTCTTCCCAATGCACTTTATGGGTCTTGATGGTGTGCCACGCCGTTACTATCAATTTACCGAGTTTGTTTCTATGCAACGCTGGTTATCAGTTAATATGTTTATTACCTGGGCAGCTATTATATCTGCGTTGGCACAGGTTGCATTCCTTTATAACTTTATTCACTCTATATTCTGGGGTAAAAGAACTATCCAAAACCCTTGGGAAGCCAATACATTGGAATGGACCGCTCCTATTGAGCATTTCCACGGCAACTGGCATGGAGAGATTCCTTCGGTTTACCGCTGGCCATATGATTATAGCAAGCCTGGTGCCGAAGAGGATTACATAATGCAAACCACTCCGTTGTCGCAAACCATGAGTTCAAATGTTCCGCATGATTTTGAAGATAATCCTGCAGGTTTAGAAGAACTTAGTAAATGGACCAGTACACAAAAAGCTAACGAAGAAGTAAAATAATAATTTACTGATCTGATTTTGTTAGGGTATCTGTACAGGAGTAATATCCATAAACAGGTACCCTAATTTTTTAAGATACATAGATGCACAAAACCACCGCGAAGCATAGATTTCAAAGAATCAATCTTTTAAGCATTATACTGCTTTTTGTATTGATACTTGCAGGCGGCGTAGTGCGTAGCACCGGCTCGGGCATGGGTTGCCCTGATTGGCCCAAGTGTTTTGGCAGGTTCATACCGCCGGTTAGCGCCGAGCAATTGCCCGAAAATTATAAGCAAAAATATGTTGAGGGCCGCATGGCTAAGAATCAGCGTTTTGCTAATACATTGGATGTTTTCGGCTATTCTGATCTGGCTAGGCGCCTGCGCGAAGACAGATCCGTACTTGTCCCTGAGGAATTTAACGCCCCCCGCACCTGGACGGAATACGTTAACCGCCTTATTGGTGCATCATCGGGTATATTTTTATTGCTCACCGCTGTATATTCTTTTGCTTATTCAGATAAAAATAAGCTGATCCCTTTTTTAAGCGTTTTTAATTTGATACTGATCGGCTTTCAGGCATGGTTGGGGTCTATAGTAGTTTCAACTAATTTAGTGGCTTGGATAATAACGGTGCACCTGTTACTGGCGCTGGCTATTTTGGCTATATGTATCGCTACTTATCATTTGGCGCGTGCAAGTGGTCGTCCTTCCTTGCGTGTTAACGCCATAACTTACATGATTACTATAGCTGCGCTGATCTTATCTGTCGTGCAAATAACATTTGGTACCGAAGTGCGCGAACGTATTGATGCTGTTGCCACGCGACTACAGGATGGATACCGCTCGACATGGATAAACAATGCAGGAAAAATTTTTACCGATCATCGCGACCTTGCGCTATTGGTTTTGGCGGTAAACCTTGTTTTATATTTGTTGGTGCGCAGGGGCTTTAACAGGCACTCCATACAGCAGCAGATAATGAGTTTTACGTTTCTGATGATCGTTTTGCAGATAGTTACAGGTGTGGCATTAGCCTACTTCGCCCTACCGCCGGTTGCACAGGCCAGTCATATTGTTTTAGCGAGTTTGTTATTTGGAGCGCAATTCTACTTGCTGCTTAATTTATTCCGCTCGGCGAGTTTACATGGAGGACATCAATGAGATTTAGCGATTTTTCAAAGCTCATAAAATTCAGACTTACCTTTTTGGTGGTGTTCTCCGCGTCTATATCTTTTATTATTGCCGTTAAGGCAAATGGTGGTAATACATGGGGATCGTTATACAGCTCAATAATGTGGATAAACTGGGCAAAGTTGGTTATAGGCGGGTTTTTGGTCACCGCCGCTGCTAATAGTTTTAACGAAGTTATCGAAGTTGATCTGGATAAATTAATGAAGCGCACCAAGGATCGCCCTATGCCTGCCGGACGGATGACCACGGGACAAGGTTTGGTTTTAGGTTTAGGCATGGGTATGGCGGGGACCTATATTTTAGGGTCGCTTAATATACTTACGGGTTTGCTATCGGTTTTTTCAATTTTGCTTTATGCATTTGCCTACACGCCATTAAAAAGGAAGTCGCCGATATCTGTTTTTGTAGGAGCGTTCCCTGGGGCATTCCCTGCCTTAATTGGATATGTAGCCGGACAACCCAACGGCCGTATAGACGAGATAGCCCTGGTGTTATTTTCCATACAATTTGTATGGCAGTTTGTGCATTTCTGGGCAATTGCCTGGGTGCTTGATGATGATTATAAATTGGCAGGTTTCCGTTTATTACCAACCGGCAGCAGGGATACCGGCAGCGCGATAATTACTGTTATATTTGCGGTTATATTAGTGCCTGTAAGCTTGTTACCCACTATTTTAGGATACGGCGGTTATTATGTAGGTGGTGTATCCTTAATTTGCAGCTTGATATTTTTGTACCAGGCAATTATGTTGTTGCGTACCCGGCAGATACTCGAAGCCAGGAAACTGATGTTCGGTTCGTTTTTTTGGTTGCCGGTAGTACAGTTAATGTTTTTATTTGATTTTATAGGAAAGTGAGATGATGATGGCTCAGATACAACAGGAAGATAAATTAAACCTCGGCGCTAAAAAATTCAATATGTGGATCTTCATATTCACATCATTTATGTTTTTTGCGGCGCTTACCAGCGGTTTTATAGTATACATTGGCGGCCGTGGTGGCAAGGCTCTTGGCATGCAGTTGCCCTCTGCGTTTATGTATAGTACATTTGTAATAGCGTTAAGTAGTGTTACCATGTATTTGGCATCAAGGGCGGCCAAGCAGTTGAATTTTGCCAGGCAGCGTCTTTTTTTAACCCTAACCATTTTTCTGGGTGTCGTATTTTTTATTATACAGATACTAGGATGGGGTGCTTTGGTTAAAGCCGACGCGTTTTTAGTTAATAACAACGCATCTATATCCTTTGTATATATTTTTACAGGGATGCACCTTTTGCACATTATAGCCGGATTGGTCTTGTTAACTTTTGCATTAGTTAGAAGCAACCGCAATGTGCCGCAGGTAAAGAACTTATACAACATGCAGATGTCATCTATTTTTTGGCATTTTGTGGATATTATATGGATTTATCTGTATGTTTTTTTACTTTTGAACCAACATTAATAACAATTTCATAGCTAAACTAGAAATGAGCGAAGCAGTATCAAAAATTGATGAAATAAAAACAACGCCGTGGGCCGGCGGCCATTCCCCGTTTAAGGTTGAGTATGGCAAAATGATGATGTGGTTTTTCCTGTTGTCGGATGCCTTTACTTTTTCTTCCTTACTAATATCATACGGTACGCTTCGTTTTAGTATGCCTACCTGGCCGGCTGCCGATAAGGTTTTTCAATCTGTACCGGGTTTGGTAGATAGCGGCTATCCACTGGTTTTTGTGGGTATTATGACATTCATCCTGATCATGAGTTCTGTTACCATGGTATTAGCTGTTGAGGCCGGCCACCGTAACTCTAAAAAAGAGGTAGTTACCTGGATGATATTCACTATCATCGGTGGCCTTATGTTCCTGGGTTGCCAGGCTCTAGAGTGGACACATCTTCATCACGAAGGTTTCTGGTGGGCAAGCATACCTAAGGATACACACGCATTAAGGGAGTTTTTTAGTGATGAGCATGGCGTATTATCAGCGCAGCAAACAGCTGCCCAGGCTTTTGCCAACTTGTTTTTCACTATTACAGGTTTCCACGGTTTCCACGTATTTAGCGGTGTTATTATCAATATCGTTATTACACTTAACGTTTTAGCCGGTACTTACGAAAAACGCGGTAGTTATTTAATGATAGAAAAAGTTGGCCTTTACTGGCACTTTGTAGATCTGGTTTGGGTATTCGTATTTACCTTCTTTTATTTAGTATAACAATATAACAGATATATATTATGTCATCAAATACAGACGTTACAAGTCACGATCACGACCACGAGCATGGTGAAGGAATGACCGCCAAGAAAATATGGCAAGTGTTTTTCATACTGTTAGGCATTACAGTAATTGAGTTCATTATAGCGCTTTACTTTGTCGAGAAAGGACTTATGGATCGCAGTATTGCTAACCCAATCTACATAATTTTAACATTAGCTAAGGCATTTTACATTGTGGCTTACTTTATGCACTTAAAGTTTGAAAAAGTGGGCCTGGTTTATTCTATAATTGTGCCTATTCTATTCATCATCGGTTTAATCCTGGTGCTTACTAATGAGAGCCACCACTGGATTGGATTGAGAGCATAAATGAAAATCCGCTTAGTTAAAAAAATACTGATCCTGGCAGCCATATTAGCGCTGCCGGGATTTTTATATTATTTACTTACCGCAAAGGGTAAAAACAGGTATAAACCGCTGCCGGTTTATGGCCCCAAACAGGTGACAAAAACCGGTCATAAGTTTCACGGCAAGTTTATTCCTGATACCATTTACCACCAGTTGCCGGATTTTAAACTGACAGATCAGGACGGGCGCGAGCTTACAGGTAAAAGTCTTGACAGCAATATTTTTGTAGCTAACTTTTTCTACACCAATTGCACCGGCGTTTGCGAAACCACCAACACTAATTTGAAGGCCTTGCTTGATACTTATAAAAAGAACAAGCTGGTTTCATTTGTATCTATAACGGTCGATCCGCAGCGCGATTCAGTAGCCGCTTTAAAAAAGTATGCCAAGCAGTTTAACCCCGCGGGTGTAAAGTGGATGTTCCTTACCGGCGATACCGCGCAGGTCTATCCTTTAGCACGCCAGGGTTTCCTGGTGAACGCGGTTGATGCAGGCAATGGTAATTTTATTTATAGTGATAAACTGATATTGATAGATAAGAAGAAACGTATCAGGGGATATTATTCAGGGGCCTCAATAGCAGAGATGACCCGGCTAAACGACGAGATTAAAGTATTGATAGCCGAAGAGATACGTGAAATGGATGAACCGCTTTATTGAGAGTCAAGAATCAAGAGCCAAGACTCAAGATGCATAAGTAAACACTTAGTATAAACAATAACAAGGTCTTGATTCTTGCATCTTGATTCTTGAATCTAACAAAACATGACCGATAAATTTATATTCCGATTCGTAGCTATTGTAACCGTTGTGGTGATACTGGTGGTGATTGTTTTAAACCGTCACATAATTCCCGGTCCGGCGGTAACGCCTGCGTTTACGCCCTACCTGCCCATGCTAAACGCGTTCATCAACGGCACTTGTACCGTGTTGCTGCTCACATCGCTGTACTACATTAAGCAAGGTAATATTGCCGTACACAAAAGATTGAACATTTTGACGTTTTGCCTTTCGGCGATATTCCTGGTATCCTACATCCTTTTTCACTACCTGATGCAGCGTGATACCATTTATGGGGATATCAACGGCGATGGTAAAGTGTTAGGCGAGGAGGTAACACAATATGGTACTTTACGTACTATATATCTTGCTATTTTAACACCGCACATTATTCTTGCTGCAGGTGTTTTACCGCTAATATTATTGAGCTTCCATCGCGGCCTGCAAATGCAGGTGGAGAAGCACAAAAAGCTGGTGCGCTGGGCTTTCCCTATTTGGTTGTTTGTTACCATAAGTGGTGTAGTGGTTTATTTAATGATAAAACCTTTCTACCATTTTTAACCTGATAAGATTATTTTAAAAAGCCTCCTGCGCAGAAACGTTCGGGAGGCTTTTTTATTTATATAGTATATTTATTAAAATATTTCAGTTTCTCTGCAACCAATTGCCTGTAGCTTTCATCTTACTGTTAAATGCTATTATTGAAACCAACTTACACAATTGATGAATTACTTACCCGCTGCAAAGCGGGTGAGCGGAAAGCGCAGGAAGTTTTGTATAAGCTGTTGGCTCCAAAAATGCTGGGCGTTTGCATGCGTTATGCAACGGATAAAGGCGAGGCCGAAGATATGTTGCAGAACGGCTTCATCAACGTTTTTAAAAAGCTTGCAGATTACCGAGGCGATGGCGCTTTTGAAGGTTGGGTTAGGCGGATAATGGTACACAGTGCGATAGAGTATCATCGCAAATACCACAAAACGCTGCAATTGATGGATGTTACCGGTTCGGATCATGAGCCATCAGTTAATGCCGCCGCAATAGCTACACTCAGCGCGAAGGAGCTGATGGGATTTATTCAGGGACTGCCATACACTTATCGTATGGTGTTTAACTTATACGCCATTGAAGGCTATTCGCATAAAGAAATAGGCGAGATGGTGGGCATAACAGAAGGGGCGTCTAAATCGCAATTATCAAGGGCGCGCTCAATTTTAAAAGATATGGTTATCAAAATGGAGGATAAAAGATATGGAAATGCGGGATAAGGAGTTTGACCAATTATTTAATGCTAAGCTGAACGATTTTGAAGTTGAGCCATCAGCAGAAGTGTGGCAAAACATTACCGGCGAACTGAATGGTAAAAAAGCGAAACGTTCAATAATGCCCTACTTAAGTATTGCGGCAAGTATTGTTGTGCTTGCTTCGGTATCAGTTTGGTTTTTTAACCGCACGCCGGAGAAGGTTGAGCAGCATCCCGTAAAATTGGTTAAGCATACAAAACCTGTTAAGCAGCAACCAAATGTTGTTATTGCTGAGGCCGTACCCAACGTTAATGCAACAAATGCCGACGTCGCGATTAGTAAACCAAGCATAGCAAGCGTTCCGGCGAGGATAAGCCAGCCGAAAAACGAAATTCAAACCACTGAAAATATAAAGCAAGAAACGAGTATTACGCCAGAGCCGGTAGTGAAAAAAACTGAACAGTTTTTGACTATCGTGCCGGCAGAAAAGGTTCCTATTTTGGAGCCGGCAATTTCTGCGAATGCTGTTGCCTTAAGCGCGGCCACATTGACTGATCATCCGGTTGAAAATATTGAAAAGCAGACCGACGCCATCAATACTCCCGCGCAGGAGAAGGCTCCCGTAAAAAAAGCGCGCCGGCGGGTTGGGTGGCTTTATCAATACAATAATTGCCGCGGTTGATAAGCGCGAAGATAAACTGATAGAGTTTACAGACGCTGCTAACGACGAAGGATCCAGACTTACAGGCGTAAACCTGGGTATTTTAAAAATAAAGAAACAATAATATTATAACACCAATATATATGAAACGCTTAATACTAACCGCAATGATAGTTGCTGTTGCAAGCATCGGCTTTGCACAAGATACCACAACAACTACAACAACAACCACCGTTAAAAACGGCGACACAACTAAAGTGACTACTGTTGAAAAGAAAGTACTTGTAAAGTTTAGCTTTGGCAAGAGAAAAGCTAAAGTTGACAGCGTACGCAAGGCCAAAGCCGGCAAACCCGGATTTAATTTCGGGATCACTTTTTCACGATTTGATATTGGTTTGACCACGCTGGTTGATAATGGCAGCTTTACCCTGTCGCCGCAGAATCAGTTTTTAAGTTATAAGCAATGGAAAACCAGTAACGTGGGGTTTGATCTGGTTCAGTTTGGCTATCGCTTTAATAACCATTTTAAAATGTATGTATCCGGCGGTTTGGATTGGACGCTCATCCGCCTGAGAGATAATATTACCATACAAAAGGGCGGTACATCATTAACTTATATAAATGACAACGTTGAGTTTAGCAAAAATCGTTTTTCATCCAGCTATTTGCGTATTCCCTTATCATTTGAGTTCAGAACCAGCGAGTTCTCTAACGGAGAACGCTTCAGGTTTGTAGCCGGTCCGGAAATTGGATTGTTAATGGGTGGAAGAGTTAAACAGATCAGTGAGGAGCGCGGCAAACAAAAGATAGACGACGACTATCATTTTACCAAAATGCGCTATGGTGCATTTGCGCGCTTAGGGTATGGTAGTGGAGGCATATTTGCTAAGTACTACTTTAATGATATATTTGAGAATAGCCCGGCACAGGCCGGCTTAAAGAATTTCTCCTTCGGGTTTACATTTGGGTTTTAAGTAGCTCATTTAGTACTTTATAATGCGAAGTCATGTTGAATTAAATTCGGCATGACTTTTTTAGTGCCTATCTTTGCCCTTATGACTACTCCCTTTCTTGAGGCAATATCCATCAGCAAAATATATCCGGGCAAACAAGCTGCAGGGGTAAAAACAACCAACCTAACTATTGCACAGGGAAAAATTACAGCCATAATAGGAGAGAGTGGCAGCGGGAAAAGTACTTTGCTTAAAATGCTGTACGGCTTGCTATCGCCGGATGAAGGACAGGTGCAATTTAAAGGGGAGCGCATTTGGGGACCCGAAGAAAAATTGATACCCGGGCACGATGCCATGCGCATGGTTACACAGGATACCGATGGCCTTAACGTTTTTGCTAAGGTTTGGGATAACATAGCCGTGCTTTTACCCAACACAGACGTAGCCGCCAAAGAAGAAAATACCGAATGCGTACTGAAGCAATTAAATATTGAGCGCATAGCCGATAAACAAGTTGCTTATTTAAGCGGTGGCGAAAAGCAGCGCGTAGCCATAGCCCGTGCGCTGGTAACTAAACCCGAAGTTTTATTGTTGGATGAACCTTTTAACCAGGTTGATACTTCCTTTCGGGAAGGTTTGCAACAGGATATACGGCAGGTAGTAAAGGAAACAGGGTTAACTGTTATAATGGTATCGCATGATCCGGCGGAAGTGCTGTCAATGGCAGATAAACTGATCGTATTAAAAGACGGAGAGATCTTGGAAGCGGGACATCCTAAAACCTTATACCAAGCTCCACAGAATTTATATACTGCCCGTTTGCTAACAGGCTGCACTGTGCTTACTCAGCAAGAGGCTGCCATTTGCGGTATACATACCACTCAAGAGCATGTAGTGATCTACCCCGAGTGGGCCAAACCCACCGGCAGCTGGACACGTAAAGACTGGACCATAAAGCAAGTGCTTTTTAAAGGCATTAACGAAGGTTTATTGGTTGAAAAAAATGGCGTAATCCTGCGTTTAATAAACGACCAGCCTGATAAATATCATGAAGGCGATAGGGTGCATATTAAGGTGAGTAAGTATTTGGAGTTTTAGTTGCCCGCTATCCAAACAAGTTTAAGTAAATCCAAACTGGGATTGCAATTGCTGCCATTAACCACCCATAGAAACTCTTTTTGGTGACAGCTACATTAATTATTAAAGCGAACAGAAAAATTATAGCAAATAAAAATAACGCCACGTCTACCCACTCACGGTGTGCATAAGGCCATTCACCTCCATTTGCTTTTAATATCTTTTTATATTCAATTTTCCCCGTCACAGAAAATATTAAAACCAAAAGATATAGTAAATAGAATACTATTGAGATCGGATGCTTCGTAAACAGACGCCAAACCATTGGGTAAAGTTAATTGACCATCTTTTATACCTGATGGCTAATAAAGTAACCCTCACTTTGCCCTCATCTTATTATTTTTAGCCTCGTGTGTAACTTCTGCCAGGCCAAGCGCTTCCATTAACGGCGGAACATAAACACCGAAGCGCCCGCGCAGGCCTTTTTTTAACCCATACCAGCCACCTACCGGGTTATCTGCAGAGCGGCCCCAGGCTTCAACGGTATCGAGTTTGGCTTCTTTTTGCTCGTCGGCACCACCCAGATCCATCCAGTCGCCATGAGTTTTGAGCATAGCATGCAGGTCGGTTAAGCATTGTGCATCGTAAAGCAGCGTGGTTTTACCCACAACACAAACAATAACCTCTTTACCGTCCTTAGTATCGCGGTACATTTCATACTCCGAAGTATTTGGCGGGGTTTTTAATTGCCAGGGATTTTCTTTTGTGCCTTGTGCAGCCATGATTCTGATGCTTTTTATAAAGTTGAGGATTTTTAATCACACTATACAGTATTCTGTGTTACCATTTGGTAAAACAAAAGCTTGAAAAAAGTATTGAACATAAAACCTCGCCATGAAAAGATCAGCCATCATATTATTATTGGGATTATTCTTTGCTTCAATAATTACCGGCTGCAATCCGCCTCGCCGCGTTTCGCCGCCACCCGCACCACCGGGAGCGCCGCAGGCTTAAACGCAAAGATTTAAAGCTTTTAAAACAATTGGCAGCCTGCTGATATTTAACATAGAAACATCACCGTTATGAAAAAGAAATTGATAAGTATGGTATTGCTTGGTGCTATAGTCGCTTCTATCAATACCGGCTGCGGCTCGTTGCCTAAACGCGAGGCACCACCAAAACCACCGGGAGCGCCTGCGCCACCGCGGTAAAATTTAAGCCCTCAGCCAAATAGCGAGGGCTTTGTTGTTCTATTAAATAACCTTAACTTTAGATTCAAAATAACCTGAATGAAGAACCTTGTCATCTCTTTTATTATCCTTTTATGTGCATTTAAGGCAGTGTCGCAAACGGCACCCGACCTTAAATTTGATCAGAACTTTACAGCCTGCGAAAAGAAATGGGTTGCTTTTGAACGCGATGCAACGCTTAGATATCCGTACGGATTTATATATGTGGATATGAGTGCCGGCTTTACCTTTGATTTGAAAGGTTTTATTTCTGTATCGCCTGACGGGAAGTATGTAGCCGATAACACGCCTTCAAAAAACGGGGCGGTTAAGTATCGTTTACAACCGAATACAAAGAAGGTTGCCATTTTACCTACAGACCGTATAAAAGAGCTTAATCTGGAACCGGAGCCCTTCTGGCTTAAATCTTACTATTCCGAAATTAAAGACAGCACATACTACAATTACCGCATGGGCTGGATCTACAACGCGGCCGGCGACCCATCCATCGCGCTTAAGCATCTTGAAAAAGCTTACCGGGTAAACCCGGCTGATGATAAAGTTAAGTTTGAAATGATATTTGCGTACAACGCATTAGGGCGTTTTGACGATGCTATAAAAATGCTTGAAGTTGATATCCAAAATAAACCCAAAGACATTAATCTTTACAAGGAACTTGGTTACGCCTATGGCGGCGCAAAAAAGTTTGAAAAGGCTATCGAGGTTTTTAAGAAAGGGATGGCACTCTTCCCGGACAATATAAAATCAGACGCCAAAGGAGAAATGGCGGTAAATACCGCAATGGCATACAAGGAGATTAACAATATGGATGAATATAAAAAATGGATGTTATTAGCTAAAGAATATTATCCGGTTGAGTCGGCTACATATAAAAGGATAGTAGCTGCGGGATTTTAATCTGATAATCAAGGATTCGGGTCACCAACCGCCCTCACAATCAACTCAATCCACGCCCTCACCAAAAAAGAAAAACTTTTTCACCCAACCGCTTGACTATCATAAAATAAACCTGTACTTTTGCAGTCCCGAAAACTGCCCGCCAATGAAGGTTGGCAGCGGGAATTAAAAAAACAAAACAAGAAAGCAAGAATGCCTACTATTCAGCAATTAGTTAGAAAAGGTAGAGTAGCTCTGGTTGACAAGAGTAAGTCGCCAGCGTTGGACAGCTGTCCACAGCGAAGAGGCGTATGCACACGCGTGTATACCACTACCCCTAAAAAACCAAACTCAGCAATGCGTAAAGTTGCCCGTGTGCGCTTAACCAATGGTAAAGAAGTTAACGCCTACATCCCTGGTGAAGGTCACAACTTGCAAGAACACTCTATCGTTTTGATACGTGGTGGTCGTGTTAAAGACTTACCGGGTGTACGTTACCACATCATTCGTGGTGCGTTAGATACTTCTGGTGTTGCAGGTCGTAACCAGCGCCGTTCAAAATACGGTACTAAACGCCCTAAACCAGGACAAGTAGCCGCGGCTCCAACAAAAGGCAAAAAGAAATAATTAAAGGAGGATAGTAGTAATGAGAAAGTCAAAACCAAAAAAAAGAATCCTTCTTCCTGATCCAAAATTCAATGATATTTTGGTAACCAGGTTTGTAAATAACATGATGTACGATGGTAAAAAATCTACCGCGTATTCAATATTCTATAACGCAGTTGAGATTGTTGAGAAAAAAACAAGCGAGAACGGTTTAGAGACCTGGAAAAAGGCTTTAAACAATGTTATGCCGGCTGTTGAAGTAAAAAGCCGCCGTGTAGGTGGTGCTAACTTCCAGGTACCAACCGAGGTTCGTCCGGAGCGTAAAATTGCTTTGGGTATGAAATGGTTGATCAGCTATGCACGTCGTCGTGGCGAAAAAACCATGATGGAAAAATTAGCAGGCGAGATCATATCAGCAGCTAAAGGTGAAGGTGCAGCAGTGAAGAAGAAAGAAGATACGCACAAAATGGCTGAAGCCAACAAAGCGTTCTCTCACTTTAGATTCTAATTAGTGGATTATTGAATTAGTGAATTATTGATTTGGTAACATCAACCTAATCAGTAATTCATTACTTCGCAGATTTAGTGAACACGTAATCTTCATTAATTCAATAATTCAATAACTCAATAATTAATATGTCAAGAGATCTAAGATATACAAGAAACATAGGTATTGCCGCTCACATTGATGCCGGTAAAACCACTACAACTGAGCGTATTCTTTACTATAGCGGCGTTAGCCACAAAATAGGCGAGGTACACGAAGGTGCAGCTACAATGGACTGGATGGCGCAAGAGCAGGAGCGTGGTATCACTATCACATCTGCAGCTACTACAGTTGGTTGGAAATACAGAGGCCAAAACTACCACATCAACATTATTGATACCCCGGGACACGTGGATTTTACCGTAGAGGTGAATCGTTCATTACGTGTATTGGACGGTTTGGTTTTCCTTTTCTCTGCTGTTGATGGTGTTGAGCCACAATCAGAAACCAACTGGAGGCTTGCCAACAACTACAACGTTGCCCGTATAGGCTTCGTTAATAAAATGGACCGTAGCGGTGCCGACTTTTTAAATGTTGTAAAACAGGTAAAAAGCATGTTAGGCAGCAATGCAGTGCCATTGCAATTGCCAATTGGTGCTGAAGAGCATTTTAAAGGTGTTGTTGATTTGATCAACTGGAAAGGTATTGTTTGGAATGAGCATGATAAAGGTATGACCTTTACTGAAGTGCCTATCCCGGAGGATATGATCGAAGAAGCTACCGAGTGGAGAGAGAAATTGTTGGAATCAGTTGCTGATTACGATGAGAGCCTGATGGAGAAATTCTTTGACGCTCCTGAAACTATCACTGAGCGCGAAGTGCTTGACGCTTTACGTAAAGCTGTTTTAGATGCCAAGATCGTTCCGATGGTATGTGGTTCATCATTCAAAAACAAGGGTGTACAAACCATGTTGGATTATGTGATGGAATTGCTTCCTTCACCTATGGATGTTGAAGGTATTATTGGTACCAACCCTGATACCGGCGAAGAAATTCTGCGTCGCCCATCAGAGAAAGAGCCGTTTGCAGCTTTAGCATTTAAAATTGCAACTGATCCTTTCGTAGGTCGTTTATGCTTTATCCGCGTTTACTCTGGTAACCTTGAGGCAGGATCATACATACACAATATGCGTTCAGACAATAAAGAGCGTATATCACGTATCTTCCAAATGCACGCTAACAAGCAAAACCCTATACCTAACGTAGGTGCAGGTGATATTGCTGCGGTAGTAGGCTTTAAAGATATTAAAACAGGCGATACCCTTTGCGACGAGAAACACCCGATCATTCTTGAATCGATGAATTTCCCTGAGCCGGTTATCGGTTTAGCTATTGAGCCTAA
>CAMLFI010000004.1 GCA_946479225.1 uncultured Mucilaginibacter sp.
TCAGCCTATATTGGTGTTTCCGGATAATGATAATAAGCTGTTAAAGTAATAATTTGCATGAGGCTGTTGCTAACCCTTTTACTCTTGAGCCTTAGCATAGCCGGCTTTGCGCAAACCGAGGCCGTTTTTCTATTTAAAAACAGCGGCAAACAGGTTGAAGTAAAAGACAGTGCAGATTATATAAGGATAGTGCGTATGCCCGACTCGGGCCAGGTCTATTTTAATGTTTTGGAGTATTACAAAAGTGGAAAAATAAAGCTTATTGGGCAATCATTGTTTATAAACCCGGTGCGTTTTGAAGGCCAGCAAATAACCTACTATGAGAAGGGCGGCAAAAAATCATTAAGTACTTATAGCGGTGGGCGATTAAAGGGTCCTATTCAAACCTATTTTCCAAATGGCAAGCGTTATATCGCAAAAGTGCCTTCAAATAACTTTTTTGCTGAGGACAGTATTATCTCTGTGTTTGATTCGCTTGGAACGCAACTGGTAACCGACGGCAATGGCCATTATAAAGATTACGATGATGATTTTAAGTTAATAGCTGCCGAAGGCACATTAAAAGGGGGCAAAAGAGACGGGGTTTGGCTGTTTAATGATGAAAATGGCCGGCGTGAAGAAACTTACGCCGACAAAAAATTTGTTAAAGGGGTTAATATTATCCGGGAAGGCGACACGATTAAATATACACAGAGAGAGATCATGCCTGAATTTAAAGGTGGAGCATATGCTTTCACGAAATTTTTGGCGAAGAATATAGTATACCCTGCCCAAGAAAGAGAATACAATATACAGGGCAAGGTTTTTATAAGTTTTTCTGTAGACAAAGAAGGAAACCTGGTTGACATGCTTATTGCCGGAAGCCCCAATGAAGCGCTTGGTGCGGAAGCCCTGCGGGTTCTAAAACTATCGCCACGCTGGAGCCCCGGGATACAATATGGCAGGCCGGTAAAAGTGCTATATACAGTTCCGATTAATTTTTCGCTCGGTTCGGACGCTTATTAATTCAACTGCTTTTTGCTCCTGATTCCCGTGTTCCAAATTCAAATTTTGCTGTTCCAAACTGTTCCAAAATTCCAAAAAAACTACTTTTGCAGGCAAGTACTTGATTATAAATGTCTTAAAGGCACTTTACAGCTAACTTTACTGACTTATAAGTAGTTTCAAACCGTTCCAAAGTGTTCCACTGCAAAAAGTCAAGCAGCTGTTTATCAACAAACTAACTCCGTCAAACTATTTTCAACTACAACAACCCTTTATATTTTTTGGAACACCGCCACGCCCCCGGTCAACCGCATTACAAGGCCAGCTTACCCTGATAATAATCCAATATCCGGGTGCGAATAAGGTAGTCATACCGGGCATTTATCAGGCTGATGAGCGTTTGGTCGAGTTTACCCTTAACGATCAAAAAATCAACAGATGTAGATGCCCCCGCGTTAAAACGGGCCTCCGCAATTCGGAAGGATTCAGTAAAAGCCTCCGTTTGGGTCTGTAAAAGCTGGTAACGCTCAAACGCCGCGTTCATATTAGCATAGGCCTGGTCAATGTTAACTCTTAGCTGCACCTGGTTAGCCTGTTCGTTATCCCGCGCTGTTTGCAGGGCAAGTTTAGCCAGGGTTATATTATTCCTGTTTCTGAATGCATTGAGTATAGGTATGCTTAAACCCACCCGGATACCCGTGCTGTAGTTATTTCTGAACTGATCCACAAACCTGATATCCTGCCCTATGTAATTAGATTTCATGGTGTAAACTACCTGGCGGCCGGCCGGCGTTTCTATAAAATCGCCGGTTGGGGCAACGGTTTGATTAACAAAGATAGACCGCTGCGCCGCGCTTGAATAATTAGTACTTAAACCACCTGCTAACGACAGCGTGGGCAAAAGCGCACCCTTGGCAACTTTTAAACCTTTTTCGGCGCTTTGTCTTTTCAACGTACCGGCTTTAACCAGGGCGAAACTGTTAAGCGCTGTGTTGTAAACCTGCTCGGCGGTTGCATTGTAGTTTCCTGTTACGGCATCGGTAGCCTGCCGCTGAAATCTGATATTGTTGTTATAGGGCACATTAAGCATTTGCAACAGGTTCAACTTACTGCCTGTTACGGCGTTCCTGGCATTTATTACACCCACCTTATCAGCGGCTAATTGTCCTTTAATATCGTAAAATGTTTGCGGCGGAGCAGCACCTTCTTTATTAAGCACATCGGCCCGTTCCATTTGCTTCTCGGATACCGCCAATTGTGTTTTCGCCTGTTCAAATTGATCTTCGCTGCTCAACACCTGTAGGTAGCCGATAATCAGGTTAAGCGTTAGGGTATTCTTAGCCTGCTCAAGGTCCATTTTGCCGGCCTGGTAGGCAAGCGATGTCTGCCGGATGCTGTTCTGCAGGGTTAAGCCGCGCGACAGGATCAAACTGCTACTTATACCATAATTGCCGGATGTTATTGGCTGATCAAGGTAACCATTGGTAAACGGGTTCAAGCTACGCCCCTGACTAAAGCTCTGGCTGGCATCGCCATTAAGCGAGGGCAGCAGGTTTTCGCGGGCTTGTTGCCAGTAAATGCGTGTGGCTTCCATTTGTGCCTCGGTTTGCTTTATCACCAGGTTGTTTTTTATGCCGATATCCAAACATTGCTGCAGCGTAAGCACGGAATCCGTTATTTGCTGGGCAGCACCCTGCTTACCCGCAGCCAACAGCACCCATAAGATCAAATATTTACTAACCCTGCCCATTTTAAATTTGTTGTGAGGACGCGATGGTTCCATCAAGCAGGTTAATGATACGGGTGCCGTAAGCGGCATTTTTTTCGGAATGGGTAACCTGGATAATGGTCATGCCCTCCTCCTTATTCAGCTTACGGAAAAGCTCCATTATCTCCTCGCCCTGCTTGGAGTTAAGATTCCCTGTAGGCTCATCAGCCAATAACAGTTTGGGCTTCACAATAAGTGCACGGGCAATGCCCACCAGCTGCTGCTGCCCACCCGAAAGCTGTGCAGGGAACAGATCCTTTTTACCTACTATCTGAAAACGGTCGAGCATGTCGGCAACCAGGGCCTTACGCTCGGCCGTTTTTACATCGTGATAAAGTAAAGGGGTTTCAATGTTTTCATATACATTCAGTTCGTCTATTAAATGATAGGCCTGAAATACAAAGCCGATATTCTTTTTGTACAGAGCTGAGCGCTGTTTTTCTTTCAACTGATGAACGGGCTCGTCCATAAAATAGTGGAAACCATCTGATGGCTCATCCAGCATGCCGATAATGTTAAGCAGGGTTGATTTACCCGAGCCTGATGGCCCCATGATAGATACAAATTCGCCCGCATCAACATCAAGGGTGATATTGTTTAATATGCTGACCTGGGCCCCGCCGTTTTTATAGTATTTTGATATGTTTTTTAGTGCTAACATTAGCTTAGTTATTGAATTGTTGATTTATTGAATTATTGATTATGTGACGATTACTCGCTTTTTAAACTTTTAACTGGATTGGCGGTCGCCGCTTTTACCGACTGGAAACTCACCGTAACAAAGGCGATAACTAACGCTCCCACGGCCGCTACTGCAAACACCCACCACTCCACATCTATCCGGTAGGCAAAATCTTGCAGCCATTTGTGCATGGCGTACCACGCCACGGGCGACGCTATGAGCATCGAAAGTATGACCAACTTTAAAAAATCTGTTGATAATAGAGCGACAATGCTACCCACGCCTGCCCCTAAAACTTTACGGATACCGATCTCTTTAACTTTTTGCTGAACTGTAAGTGATATCAAGGCAAATAAACCAAGGCATGCTATTAAAATGCCCAGTACCGCGAAAGTGCCAAACAGATGCCCTACACGTTGATCTGCAGTATATAATTTTTGAATATTGTCATCGACAAACGAAAAGTTAAAAGCTTCCTCGGGATAAAAAGCATTCCATTTTTTTTGGATGAAAGCCAGCGTTTGATTGACATTTTCAGGCCCTATGCGGATGTACATTTGCCCAAACTCGGCATGCGGTTCGCATTTAATCACTACAGCGGGCACCTTTTCGTGCAGACTTAAGCCATTAAAATCGGTAACAACGCCAATTACAGTGCCGTGAAGTATGCGCATATCCACCACCATGTTCTCTTTGTATTTTATGTTCAGCGTTTTAAATGCTTCCTCATTCATTATTACTGATGTGCTGTTTTCCAATTTTTTATACTTAGGGTCGCTATAAGAAATGCCTTTCGTAAGCGAGTCCAAGTTTTGCATATCGGTTGCATTACTTCGTGAAAAATCACGTCCGTGGATCACATCGATCCCCATGGTTTTAATAAAATCGGGGTCCGCATTGATAAAATTAACAACAATGGATTTGGTTGAGTCATTTTCATCACGATCTGTGGCATTATTTCCGAAATACTCACCCACTTTCCAGGTGGCTACAGATACATTCTTAATGCCGGGATTTTGCTTTAACTCGTTTTTAAAAGCCCCAACATGGCTTTTAAACATGTAGAACGGCGTCGCTATTAAATGCTCCTTGTTAAAGCCCAGGCGTTTGCTGCTAACGAAATTGAGTTGCTGATAAATTACAATGGTAGATATGATTAAAAACCCGGATATAACGAATTGCACCGCTACAAGCACCTTACGAAAACTTACGTTGATGCCAAAAGTCGTAACGCCTTTAATTACCTGGGCTGTTTTTATTTTTGATAGAATAAACGCGGGGTATAAGCCTGACAGTAGTCCGAATATTAATATTACCGTCGGTAGCAAAATAAACGACCAATTGCTGAACAGGGGAATACGCCCACCTTCTGGATTAACAACCTGCGAAAATGCCGGCCAACAAGCAGTTGCCAATACAATAGCAAGCAACAGGCATGTGCTAAAAAACAGAAATGATTCTGAAAGAAACTGTGCTACCAGCTGTTTTTTAATAGCACCTAAAACTTTGCGCACGCCTATTTCGCGGGCCCGCTGAATGGAACGTGCAGTTGTTAAGTTGATATAATTGATGCAAGCTATTATGAGTATAAGTATGGCGATGGATGAAAAGATGTAGATATACTTGATGTCGCTGTTGGGCTTAAATTCGCCTGTTACATGTGAGTACAGGTGGATTTTTTGGACCGGCATCAACCTTAAGGTCACATCCTCAAAATGGTATTTTTTATAAATGCTTTTAAACTGGGCTTGGAGAACTTTTACGTCGCTGTTTTTGTTGAGCAATATATATTGAGGTATGCCGGTATACCCTCGCAGGTCAAGGTTGTCATTCAGAGACCTGTCGCCTTCAAGAGATACTATTACGTCGGCACCGAAATGCATATTGGATGGCATATCGGCAATTACGGCGGTTATTTTGTAAGGCGCTCTGGCGTATGCCACATCCATAGTTTTACCCACAGGATTAACGCCATTAAAATATTGCCTGGCTATTTTCTCCGTCACAACAACGCTGTTGGGTTCTTTCAATGCGCTAACCGGGTCACCCGATATAAATTTTAAATTAAAGAGCTTGAAAAAATCGCCGGTTGCCCAAAGAGCAGATAGCGACACATTCCCCGACTTATATTTGTACTGAAAATCGCGTTTGTTGACGTTACTAAAAGCGCTAATAGCAGGGAATTCCTTTAGTAGCGTTTTGCTTAGTGTATACGGTACCGCTATAGATTCTCTTTCTGTGCCATTTATCGGTTTCACCATACTAACCCGGTAAACATTCGGGGCATTGCTATAAGCCGTATCATAGGATAATTCATATCTCACATAAGCCATGATCATCAATACACTGGCAAGGCCTACAGCGAGGCCCGCCATATTGATAAACGAGAAAGCTCTATCGCGCCAAAGCGTACGTAAAGCTATTTTAAGGTAGTTTTTTATCACGGTCTGAATGTTTAATCTATATAAGTGATCTTAAGGTTGGCGAAAGAGCCATCTGAATTGTTGCCCATCCATAGCCCTAATATTCCGCTTTTGCGCTCATTAAGTTTTGTTACCACCAGGCTTGGTGTTAAACTTCCATTAACAAAAGTTTTTACCACCGGGTAATTCACTTCTATACGGATGTGAAACCATTCGTTTGGATCGGGGGCGGGGTTAATCGCGCTTTCATATTTCCCGTTGAACTTTTCGCGCAGCAACGGCCATGGATAATCGGGATGAGATGCGTACTGCACTGAATGACTCTTCTTAACCAGATCATCCGCCTTGAAATTGAAAGGCCGCAAGTAGACTACATCAAAAGTCTTAGTGTCTTCCAAACCATGGAAAGCTACTCCCACGAAGCTTTGCTGTTCAACATTCTTGCCTTTTACGTCCATCTCAATAATTCCATTTTTAAAAATCACTCCATTGAGCCATACCGCTCCTTCGCCGGCAGCGGACGATAATTTAATTCCGGCTTTCTCGCCTGCGGGAAGCGCACTTGCTTCCCTGTTTGTGGTTGATAGTTTACCTGAGGTTAATAACTCAGACAGATTGTAACTGACCGTACGCTGTTGTGAATAACTCACTCCTGAAATCAGCATCACCATAATAGTGATGAGTATGTATTTATTTATTTTTTTCATTATTCTGCCTTTAAACTTTTAACCGGATTAGCCCACGCAGCCCTGATTGCCTGCCAGCTAACAGTTAGCAGACACAATGCAACGCTTATGATCATAGTTACCGCAAACACCCAAATACTTAACGAAGTATGGTATGTGTATTTACTGAGCCATTTATCCACGTTATACCAGCTTATTGCGGCGCCGATTACAAATGAAATAAGCACCAGCTTAACAAACTCTTGCGATAACCTTGCCCACAATTGAATGGTGTTTGCCCCAAGCACCTTGCGGATACCTATTTCTTTGCGATGTTGCTCAGCAGAGAATGATGCCAGCCCGAACAACCCTAAGCATGATATAATAACAGCTAAAGCAGTAAAACCGGTTGCCATGGTGCCGAGCATCTTCTCTGTTTTAAACTTGCTGTCGAAACTCTCGTCGGTGAATTTATATTCAAATGAATACTGTGGATTATACTTTTTATAGATAGCACTCAATTTTGCAAGGCTTTCCGAAACAGGTCTGTCAGGATTGAGTTTTAACGCGATAGTGCCCGCCCACTCTTTCATAAAACCTATTATAGCTGGTTTAACGGGTTCGTAAGGCGATCCCCAAACAAAGTCTTTTACTACACCAACCACCGTTCTGTTTGCACCCTGCCATTTTATCTGCGCGCCTATGGGATCTTTAAGGCGCATCATTTTAACCGCGGCTTCATTCAGCATTAATCCCACCGAATCAACGGGTCGGCTTTTATCAAAATCCCGGCCTTTTACTACCTTAAGCCCATATGTGTTTGTAAAATTATAAGTTACCGCTATCTGGTCTATTGGTATCTTCTCTTCGCCCGGGTGTTGGCCCGGCCAGGTTACACCCCACGTGTTACCGGTGCTGTTGGTAATACCGCCCGATGTTAAAGCACCATCAACAACTGCCCCCGTATTAATTGCATCCCTGCGAAAGTCATCGAACAGGGCATACATGTTGCCTTCGATATCCATCTCGAGCACTCCTTTGTTATCATATCCAAGGGGCCTGTCTTTTATATAATTTATTTGCTTATAAATAAACAAGCTTGATAAAATGAGGCAGATGGCGAAGGTGAACTGCGTTACGACCAACACCTGGCGCGGCTTAACGGTTGCCCGCGTTTCTATCAATTGCCCTTTTAGCACTTTTACAGGCTTAAATGACGAAAGGAACAACGCAGGGTAACTGCCTGCTACCAGTCCCGTAAATAGGGTAACACCTAAAGCGCAAGCCCAGGCCCATACATTTTTATAAGGCAGAGCAAGCAATGTGCCTATAATATTGGTAAACACAGGCAGCAATAGTAACATAATTACAATGGCCAGTAAAAACGCAACAAGAGCCATCAGCACTGATTCGCTTAAAAACTGCTTTATTAAGGCCAACCTGCGGGCACCAATTGCTTTACGCACACCTACCTCGCGGGCGCGGCGCTCAGAGCGGGCGGTCGAAAGATTCATGAAGTTGATACAGGCCACTAATAAAATTCCGATAGCCAGATAAAGGAACAGTCTCACTTCCTCAATTTTTCCACCAACGCTTACGCCATTTTCAAACCGGCCGTATAAATGCAGGCGTTGCCAGGAGTAAAGAAACATTTCGTGCTCTTTATTACGCGGATCATAGCGCTTAACTATTCCTTTCAATTTCTTATTAAATGCGTCCGCAGAAACACCAGGTTTTAACAAGGCAAAAGTTGAAAATGTGTAATTACCCCAGCTTGAAGTTTTTACCCAAGGTTGTAAGGTAGTGTAAGCATCCCAGGGAATAAGCACTTTAAACGTGAAATTTGAATTTACGGGATGGTCCTTTATTACTGCACTTACCTTCAAGCCTGATTTAAGATTATTAAAGCGGATAACTTTGCCAATAGGATCGGCATTGCCGAACAAAACTTTCGCTCCCGCCTGTGTAAGTATTACTGAAGATGGGTCTGAAAGAGCTTTACGTCTGTCTCCTTTAACAAAATCAAAAGTGAAGATATCCAGGGCGGCGGGATCAGCAGCCATAAAATTTAGTTTTACATTGACATCGCCATAACCCGTTAAAATATCATACCCATTGCCGGTACGGGCAACCGTCGCAATTTCCGGATAGTCTTTTTGCAGTGCTTCGGCCAGTGGTGCCGGTGTTTCAGCTCCGGTACCAACACCATCTTCGCGAGGCTGATTGTGCATCACTTTATAGATCCTCTTGCCAATAGCATGCGTGCCATTGTAAGTAAACTCGCTGTACACATACAACAGCAGTAAAAAACTTACGGCCATGCCAATAGCCAGGCCCCCAATGTTAATGGCGCTATACAGCTTATTTCTAAGCAAATTGCGCCAGGCTATTTTAACGTAATTTTTTATCATTGCACCGCGTTTTGATTTATAGACAAAATACCATACCAAATTGCAATTTCCTTATTTACAAAGACTTACAAAACACCGAACTAAATACGGCGTTCATAACTGTAACAGTGGTTGTTCGGTTATGATACAGTGGTTATTCGCTTCTCAAACTATCAACCGGGTTAGCCATTGCCGCTTTAACAGATTGAATACAAAGTGTTGCAAACGCTATTAACACCGCGATAGCACCGGCTACGACAAAATACCACCATTGTATATCAATGCGGTAAGCAAAGCCTTGAAGCCATTTGGTCATGGTCCACCACGCAATGGGCGATGCTATTACTACTGCAATCAGTATTAATTTGATAAAGTCTTTGGATAACATGGCTGTTATACCTACTACGCTTGCACCAAGCACTTTGCGTATGCCAATCTCTTTGGTGCGCTGCACAGCAATTAGCGATATCAAACCTAATACGCCCAAACAGCTAATAGCTATGGCAACTACCGCGCTGGTGGTTATTAGCTTATTCATCAAATCTTCTTTTTGATAGAAATCGGCCAGTTGCTCATCTAAAAAACGATATTCAAAAACATGATCAGGATAAACAGATTCCCAGATCTTTTTAATGCGTTGAATAGCAGATGACGGATTTCCCGGGCCGATCTTTACCCCGGCGTACTGATATTCCTTTCTGAATGACGTAATATACTCCGGGGCGATGGGAACGTATAATGATTTGGCATGGAAATCTTTCACCACTCCAACAACTATCCCTGGTTTATTAGATAGGTTCCCTGCTGTAAACTTTCTACCCAGTACCTGTTGCGGGTCTTTAACACCCAATTGATGCATCATCGTCTCGTTGATCAGATATTCACGGGCATCATCGCTTTCGGTAAAGCTTCGCCCGGCAGCCAATCGCAGACCAAAGGTTTTAACATAATTTGCATCACCCGTAACCTCATGGCCGACGAATTTTTCCCACTCGCGGGTATCATATTTTATCGAACCTCCTCTACCCGACGTTGAAGACGGTGCCTTATAACAAAAAGAGACGTTTTTTATAGCAGGATCTGCCAGCAATTGGTTCCGCAGAAAATCAGTTTTGCTTTTGGTGTTATCCGGGACAGGCAGCATTACTGTGGCAGTTGAATCAAAGCCGAGGTCGGCTGTCTTTAAGTACCTAACTTGTAAGGTTATTAAAATTGTGCTGACGATGAGCACCTGCGCTATTACATTTTGAATAACAATAAGCCCTTTACGCGTAAAAGCACCTGATTGTGCCTGCCCGGCAATTTGATTTTTTAAAGCGTTTACCGGTCTAAATCTGCTTAGTATTAAGCCGGGGTAACTACCTGCTGCGGGTATTATTATTATAAATATCAGTCCTACAAAAATGGCAAGCCTGTAGTCTGTAAAAAGGTTAAAATTCAACTGTGTTTGCAGCCAGTTATTTAGCGTTGGCGCAGCTACGGCAACCATGGCAAAAGCCAACAACACTGCAAAAATTACGATGTACGCCGTTTCGCAAAGGAACTGAATAAATATTGCGCGTGGTGAACTTCCCAAAACTTTGCGCGTACCAATTTCTTTTGCCCTTTTAAAGCTTTGTGCGGTAGCCATGTTGATGAAGTTGACACAAGCGATAACGATAAGTAACAAGCCAATTACGGCCAGTGTGGTTAGTAAAGACCGTTGAATAACACCTGCAAAGCGGCCATCAAAATGCATATCGCTTAAGGGTAGCAGCATAAAATTAAATGCCTTCTCAATATCAGCACCAAGTGCTTTTGCTTTCATTTTGGCAATGTCGCGCTCAACCATTTGCGGATCAACTTCATCCTGTAAAGTAATAAATACCGAATTGGTGGTGTTTATAAATGACCATTGCTGCTCTATAGGCTTGGCATATTCCGGGGTAATGTTTTTTAAGCTTGATAAGGATAAAAATATGTCTGATTTAAGATCTGTATTTGCCGGGTGATCTGCAACCACACCCGTTACCGTGAAGGTGTTCTTACTATCAATACGGATGGTTTTGCCGATAACATCCTGCGTGTCAAAATATTTTTGAGCTAAACCATGGCTTAATACAACCGTGTTAGGTTGAGCCAGTGCCGTATTTTTATCGCCCTGTTCCCATTGGTAATCAAACATGTTAAAAAAGCGGGCGTCGGTTAAGCCAATGTTTTCGTGCTCCGCAAACTTTCTCTTGTTGCCGCTTTGATCTATTACAACATTTATATCGTGCATCCGCAGTAAAATACCAATGTCCTTCACACGTGGGTCATTTGCTTTCAGGTCGCGCGCAAGGGCAAGGGGTGCACCTTGGTCATATATCGGCACACCATCCTCAAAAGTAATTGAGTGTACAACCCGGTATATATTTTTGGCATTATGATGATAGGTATCAAAACTTAAATGGTAAGTGATAAACAGAAATAATATTATGCTGCAGCTAATGCTTAGGGCCAGGCCAAAAACATTAATAGATGTATAAAACTTATGCTTCCACAGGTTGCGCCATGCTATTTTTATGTAATTGCTTAACATAGTTGGTGGTTCATTGTTGATAGTTCATGGTGTCAATCTTGACTCTTGCTTCTTGACTCTTGCTTCTTATTTACTCGCTTCTCAAACTTTTAACCGGGTTAGCCAGCGCTGCTTTTATTGATTGAAAACTGATGGTTGCAAAAGCTATCAAAGCGGCCCCAAGTCCGGCAGCGATGAGCATCCACCAGGATATCCCAACGTTATACGCGAAGCCTTGCAGCCATTTATTCATAAAAAGCCATGCCAGCGGCGACGCGATAACTATTGCGATAAATACCAGCAACAGAAAATCCTTTGAAAGCATGCCTACAATTGCTGATATATTGGCGCCTAAAACCTTGCGTATCCCTATCTCTTTGGTACGCTGCTCGGCCGCGTAGGCTGCAAGGCCAAAAAGGCCCAGGCAAGCCACTATTATTGCCAGCGAGGTGAATGCGATGGATATTTTACCGATGCGTTGCTCTGCGAAATATATATGGTTAAAATCATCGTCCATGTAGGAGTAATCAAATTGAACGTTAGGTGATAATGCGCTCCATTTTGATGCTATTTGTGCCCGGGTAGTGGCTATATTGTCAGAATTGACTCTAAGGCTCAACGAATACCATTCGTCTTGCGCCTGCAGAACCATGGGCCTTACGGTTTCTTTTAACGACTTAAAATTAAAGTTTTTAATAACCCCTATAATGCGAAACTGTTCGGTAGCCTTTCCTTCGTCGTCTAGCATGCCGTACAATGTTTTACCCACCGGATTGGTAAAGCCTAACGCTTGCGCCGCTGCTTCATTAATAATTATCGCTCCAGAGTCGGCTTTCGTGTTCTCCGAAAAGTTGCGGCCCATCTTTAATTCTATCCCCAGCGTAGGTATATAATCTTTGTCTACGCTCCATATTGAAGTTTGCAGGGCCTGCCTGGCATCTACAGTTGATTCTTTAAATAAAGATGTACTGTTATCAGAAGTCGCTGTGGGGAGAAAAGCGGTTAGCGTGGCGCTTTTTACACCCGCAAGTTGCTCAACATCATGCTTAAGCGTTTTAGCCTTTTCTCTGCCGAGGCTGCCAACCTGGTGCACAATCATAACCTGTTGGCGATTATAGCCCACATCCTTATTCTGGATGTATTTAAGCTGGCTATAAATAACTATAGTGGCGGTGATGAGAAAAATTGAGATCGCAAACTGAAAAACCACCAGCGAACTGCGAAGCCGCCCGCCTTTAAAACCTGCAGCCAACTTTCCCTTTAGCACATGAATAGGCTGGAAAGCTGAGAGGAACAAGGCGGGGTAGGCACCTGCAATGCATCCTACCACAATAATAAATGCCATTAATAGCGGTATTAACCAGGCTACGATCTGCGGTGTTACACTTAACTCCTTACCCGACATTTGATTGAAAACCGGAAGAAACACCCATGCCGCAAATACTGCTATCAATGCCCCTGCCAGGGTTACCATAACCGATTCTGTAAGGAATTGCGCTATAAGCGATTTACGCGGTGAGCCTAATACCTTGCGCACGCCTACTTCGCGTGCCCTGTTTGATGATCGTGCGGTTGACAGGTTCATGAAATTAACGCATGCGATGAGCAATATGAACAGCGCTATGGCTGAAAAAATGTAAACTACAGTAATGTTGCCCGGTTCGCCTAAACTGTCTTTTACGGTTGAGCGAAGGTGTATGTCGCTTAGCGGGGTAAAACTAAACCGGAAATAACTGCCGGATTCCTCCAGTTTCGCAAACGTCATCTTTAAAAGACTTTGCAGCTGAGGTTCTGCATTCTTTTTAAGGAAAGCCGGCATTTTGGCCTCGAACTTTTTAATATCAGTGCCCGGTCTGAACAGAATGTAAGTGTGAAAATTATTATTGAACCACGTTACATCTCTGCTTTGGTCATGGTTTGACATCGGTAAAAAAAAGTCAAAATCTAAGTGCGACTGCCTGGGTATATTCTTTATTACGCCCGTTACTTTATAAAACGTGCTGTCATTAAATGTTAAAACCTTACCGAGTACATTTGTGCTGTTAAAGTACTTTTGCGCTGTTTTTTCGGTGATTACGATCGAATGCGTTTCCTTTAAAGCTGTAGCAGGTTGCCCCTCTATCATCTGCAAGGTAAATACATTAAAAACGGTTGGGTCAGCACAAACAATCTTTACTTCAGGTATATTCTGATTCTGCTTTTTTACCCACATTTTACCCACCGGCTTAAGTCTTGTCACCTGTTCCACTTCCGGAAAACCGGCTTTTAACGCGGCGGCGGCTATTGCTGGGGTTTCCGCATCGCTTCCTTCGCGTCCGCCAAATTTAACGTCTTGATTGATCCTGTAAATTCTATCGTAGTTGGTATTATATCTGTCATAACTCAGCTCGTCAGACACATAAAACACAATAAGCAAACACGTGGCTAACCCTAAGGCCAGTCCAAAAACGTTTATCGCGGTAAAGCCCTTGCTTTTTAAAAGCGTGCGAAATGCAATTTTTATGTAGTTCCTTATCATAGTTCTTAGTTTATGGTTGATAGTATCAATCTTGCTTCTTTCCTACTCGCTTCTTAAACTTTTAACCGGATTGGCAATGGCCGCTTTAATTGATTGAAAGCTGATAGTTGAGATAGCTATTAAAATTATAAGGCCCCCGGAAAGTGCAAACACCCACCATGGCATACTGGCACGATATACAAAACCTTGAAGCCAATTAGTAGTAACAAGCCAGGCCATTGGCGAGGCTATTAAAAAAGAGATGATTATAAGTTGCAGAAACTCGGATGATAACAGACCGAACAGCGAGCTTACTGTTGCACCCAATACTTTCCGGATACTTATTTCTTTGCTGCGTTGTTCAGCAACAAAAATAGATAGGCCCAACAGCCCCATGCACGAAATAAAAATAGCCAGAACGGCGCTGTAGTTAGAGAGCTTACTTACAAGCTGCTCGCTTTTATACAGTTTGTCGTATTCCTGATCGGCAAAAGTATAACTGAATGTAAAGTTTGGATTTAGTTTTTTAGATAATCCTTCCAATGCCGAAATCGCCTCTCGCGTTCTTCCGGGACTAACGCGCACCAGGATGGTTCCCCACCGCTGCTGGTTGTCGGCCAGGCGGATAATTAAAGGCTCAATAGCCTGATGCATAGAATTAAAATGAAAGTCCTTTAATACGCCCACTATCTTACCTTCTTTCCCTTTGAACCAAAGTGGCATTCCAAGCGGGTTTTTATATCCTATCTTTTTCGCAGCCATCTCATTCAGCAGAAAGTTGGCAGAGTCGGCAAATTCTTTTGACAGATCGCGTCCGGCGGCTAATTGCAGTTTCATGGTTTGTACAAAGTCATAGTCAACCACTGCGTCGTTAACCGAAACATCCGTTCCTTCAGCTTTACCCGTCCAATCGAAATTGCCTGTTGAATGCCCTATTACTGTAGGCGACTCCTTCATTTTTGTGATACCCTGAACGCCCGGTACTTTTTCAGCTTCAGTTTTAAACACCAAATAGTTTTTTACAAGATCGCCTTCAAAAGGGATGTACACCAGGTTCTCCCGATCATAGCCGAGATTTTTTGACTGTACATAGCTCATTTGACGATAAATTACTACGGTGCCTATCAGCAACATAATTGTTAAAGCAAACTGAAATACAACCAGCCCTTTTCTGAAGTAAGCCGAGCTGCTACTAAATGTAAGCTTGCCCTTTAAAGTGCGGATAGGACTAAGCGAGGCCAGGAAAAAAGCAGGATAACAACCAGCCACGAGCGCTGTCAGCACAAACATGCCCGCCAGGATCAGCCAAAAATTAGCGTTTAAAAAAGGAATAGCTAATTGCTTTCCGCTAAGGGCATTAAACGCCGGTAATAGCACGATTACTAACGCCATGGCTATTACTACGGCCAATAAAGTAAGCAAGGCAGCTTCTGATAAAAACTGCGCTATAAGTGTTGATCTGCCTGCGCCTATAACCTTACGTACACCAACCTCTTTGGCCCGTTTAGCTGAGCGCGCGGTTGCAAGGTTCATAAAGTTGATACAGGCTATCAGCAGGATGAAAGCAGCTACTATACCAAAGAGTCGCACATATTCAATACGTCCGCCGTCAATCTCGCCGTTTTTAAAATTAGAATGTAAGTATCTTTCCTCATACGGCTGAAGCGCCAACTGACTGTTTGTTTCGGGAAGGTGCTGGCGGATGAAATCTTTTATCTTGCTGTTTACTTTATCCGGATCGGCATTTGCATTTAATTGAATAAATGTTGCCGGGCTTGCACTTTGCCAGCTGTTTGCCCAGGATGCATTTTCGGAAACAAATGCCGTCCAACTTCTTAAAAATTCAAACTGTTGAGACGAATTAGCCGGAACATTTTCAAAAACGGCAGTAACCTGTAGATTAACGCTATTTTCATAACGCATGGTTTTGCCCATCGCCTTTTCGGGGGAGCCGAAAAAAATCTCGGCCATTTTGCGCGAAATAGCAATATCATTTAGGGTAACAAGCGCAGTTTCCGCCTTGCCTTGTAACAGTTTGTAACTAAACATCCTGAAAAAATCCGGACCGGCATAAGTACCGTCTTGCTTAATTACTTTTTTATTTACCTCAAACGTGCGGGGGAAGTTTTGCTCCAGGCCGGTAGCATACTGAATTTCGGGAATGCTCTTTTTTAACTCATTAGCCAGTAATCCCTGGGTAAGATAACTTGCCTCTATCTTCCCGTCAGCGGTATTCCGCTCATACACCTGGTATAAATGATCGCCGTTGGTATGAAATCCGTCCACGCTGCGTTCGTCCTGGATCCAAAGCATTATCATCAAGCTGCAAGCTAACCCAACCGAAAGTCCGGTAATATTGATAAAGGCATTCGCTTTATGTTTAATAAGGTTTCGCCAAGCTATTTTTATGTAGTTCTTTATCATTTAACCCTCCTTATATGTTACATATTATTACCTTAATAAGGCCCCGCTGCGAGGGGCCGGTCAGAGCCCCCGCAACACCTTCGGGCCAATCGTATTGTGTATTTTGTATGATACTGTAACTGTTTACAGTATCACTTTATTCGCTTCTTAAACTTTTAACCGGGTTAGCCAAAGCGGCTTTAACCGTTTGGAAACATATTGTAATAAGCGCTACAATTATTGTGAGCATACCTGCCGCTGCAAATACCCACCACTCCACATTTACCCGGTAAACATATTGCTTGAGCCAGTTACTGGTTAACCACCACGATACAGGGAATGCTACCAGGCACGATACGGCTATTAACTGCAGAAACTTTTTAGACAATAGCGTAACAATACCGGATACTGAGGCCCCTAGCACCTTGCGGATACCGATCTCTTTAAAGCGCCGTTCGGCGGTGTAGGCTGCTAAGCCAAACAGTCCAAGGCATGATATGATAATTGCCAGCGCCGAAAAAATTCGTGCTATGTCGCCTACCAAAGCTTCGTTTGAAAAAAAGCGATCAAACTGTTCATCCATAAACCGGTAGCTAAACGGATAGGCGGGATTGTTGGCTTTTAAAACCTTTTGAATGCCATTCAGAGTCTCCTCAGGGTTGCTGCCTGGCTTAACGCGTATATACATATTAGAAGCGTGTGCGGGACTTGTACCCAGAAACATAACAGGATCAGGCGTGCCGTAAAAATTACCGTAAACAAAATCGTTAACCACGCCAACAACCGTTAATTGCAGCGTATCATTTTCATGCCTTATAACTTTGCCAATGGCACTGCCTTTACCCATTAACTGCTCAAGTGATTTGGTAATAAGCACATTCCCTATCTTTAAGGTATCAGTATAGGTTAGGTCACGCCCATCTGTAATTTTCATGCCCGATGTTTTTATGAAACCGGGCGTTACAAAGCGTGTTGATACCAATACTTTTGAATTAACGGGTTTACCTGCCCATGTAAAACCCGAGGTATTATTACCGTTGAAGAGTGTGCGATAGTCGGACAAGGCTACGCTTTCAATATAGCCAGTATTTAAAAGATCTTGTTTAATTACGTTGAAATTTTTGGACATCTCGCCCTGAACATCCAGTTCTATCAGGTTATTTTTATTAAACCCAAGGTCACGAGTTTTTACGTGCTGTATTTGCTGATAGACAATTATGGTGCTTATTATAAGGACCATAGAAACCGAAAACTGCGTTATCACCAATCCCTTGCGTATAATTGCTGCGCTGCCATCTTTTAATTTAATGTTTTTAATTACAGCTATAGGGTTAAATGCTGACAGATAAAATGATGGATAACTACCTGCCACCAGGCCACACAACAAGGCAACAATTAACAATGCCCCTAAGTGGAGTGGGTTGCTCAAACCCAGGCTAAGTTTAACCTGAACCAGGTTACTGAACAGCGGCAGAGTCAATAACAGTATAACCACTGCTATAACGGCTGCAATTATTGACATTAATAAGGCCTCGCTTATAAATTGCAATACCAAACCCTTTTTACCTGCGCCCAGTACTTTGCGCACACCTACTTCGCGGGCGCGCTTTTCGCTTTGCGCAGTTGCCAGATTCATAAAGTTGATGCAGGCAATAAATAGTATTATAAAGGCAACTGCTATAAACAGTCTTACATATTCTATTTTACCCCCACCAGTAGGTTTTCCATTTTCAAAATCATCATATAGATGCCAGTCGCTCATTGAAAACAACGACGAATGACTTGTAGAATAGGTTGAATAATTTTGGATATAGTTGTATAACGATTTATTTAACCCCTGCGGGCTAACTCCCGGCTTCAATTCTACATAAGTATTGCCTGAATTATTGTCCCACTTATTTAGCCAAGGGTTTTGGGCAAAATAAGTTTGATAAGGCATTAACCACTCAAACTGTAGGGTTGAATTTTGAGGGAGGTCTTTTAATACGCCCGATATCGTATAGCTATCTTTGTTATTAACCCTGACGCTTTTCCCGATGACATTCCGTTCATCGCTTCCGAAAAGTTTTCTTGCCATAGCTTGAGTGATAACAACAGCGCTTATCTGCGAAAAAGCACTTGCAGCATTACCCTGTACAAACGGAAGCGTAAACATGCTGAAAATGGATGGCTCCGCATATTTTCCTGACCCATAAACAGGTTTGTCATTAACAGTAAAAAGCATTGACATTTGCCCTTCTGTTACACGGCAGGTGTTGGCAATGCCGGGTATACCAGCTTTTAGTGCCGGACCAAGCAGAGCCGGCGTGGATGAGTGGGTAAAAACACGATCATCAAATTTCTGACTTTCGCGAATTACATAAAGGACAGCCTTTTTCTGGTTAAAATCGTCGTAGTTAAGCTCGTTTTCAACCCATAAAAATATACATGCGGTGCAGGCTATACCAATAGCCAACCCTACAATATTTAATACCGCGAATCCTCTATTTTTAGACAGATTGCGTAATGCTATTTTTATGTAGTTATTTATCATCTTAATTGAATTGCTCCTCTTACTTTACATTTATATAAGCGTTACTCGCTTCTTAAACTCTTAACAGGGTTAGTTAACGTGGCTTTAATGGTTTGAAAGCTTACTGTTAATAATGTGATCAATAATGCTCCGCCGATAGCAATTGCAAACACCGACCAACTTATTGTTGTGCGGTACTCATAATTTTGTAACCAACTACTTAAAAAATAATAAGCAAGGGGTGCAGCAATTAAACCGGCAACTATTACCAGCACTACAAACTCTTTAGTTAACATTTTCCAAAGGTTGTATATGGTAGCTCCTAAGACTTTGCGAATGCCAATTTCTTTGGTGCGTTTTTCGGCAACAAAAGAGGCTAGCCCAAACAAACCCAGGCATGAAATAAAAATGGCCAGCGCGGCAAAAAAAGAAGCCAGGGTTCCAATACGTTCTTCTGCGGCAAATTTTTGCGCGTAATCGGTATCAACAAATTGGTAATCAAAAGGAACCGTAGGAACCAGTTTTTTAAAAACAGATTCCATTTTTGTTAATGCGTCCCCGGTACTTAGTTTTGGATTGATGCGGATATGAATGTAGGCGGTTGCCTCATCATAGTTAACCATGTACATAGTTTGCCTTACGGGGTTATAGGGCGATTCCATCACCATATCTTTAATAACACCAATAATTCTGAACGGATAACCACCCCACGTAATAATTTCGCCAACAGGATTTTTCAGTTCCATATATTTTACGGCGGCTTCATTGACAACGATACTATGTACAGTAGTGCTATCGCCGGCCTTGCTTACAGAGTCGCTTTTGAATGCAGTAGAGTAATCTCTTCCTGCCGCGAACTGCCATCCTACTGTTTTGCCATAATCATGCGTTATCCAAACGGTGCCAAAACCATCCACTTTGTTGGGGTCCTTATTTCGCCATTCTAATCCATCGTTGTTTGACCATATGGCTGTTGTGGGGCCGGATGTTCTTGATATCTCTGTAGCAACACCTTCATTTTTTAACTCCCTTGCCAGGACGTCATATTTTTTAAGCAGATCTGGCGATTTAATATGCACTGCCAATAGCCCTTCCCTGCTATAGCCTACAGGCCTTGCCTTTGCATACTGAATTTGCTGGGAAACAATTATGGTCCCGATAATAAGAACTACCGAAACGGTAAATTGAAGCACTACCAAAACTTTTCGGGGCAGGCTTGCAAAACGCCCCACACGTAAGGTTCCTTTTAATACCTCCACGGGGTTAAAAGATGATAGGTAAAAGGCAGGATAGCTGCCGGAAACCAAACCGGTAAATACAATAAAAGCAAGGCTGATGAGCCAGAAATAACCGTTGCTCCAGATCATACTCATTTCCTTATCAGAAACCTCATTAAACCAGGGCAGTGATAGTATCACCAATAGTGTGGCTAAAACGAAGGCAATAAAAACGATAAGAAAAGATTCGCATAAAAACTGTTTGATCAATTGACTGCGCATAGAACCAATAGCTTTACGAACACCCACTTCCCTTGCCCGTTTTTCGCTATGGGCAGTACTTAAATTCATAAAATTTATGCAGGCCAGTAGCAAAACAAATGCACAGATAATTCCAAACATCCAAACGTATTGAATACGCCCCCCTGTGTTGATGCCATTTTTCCATTCATTATATAAATGCCACCTGCTCATGGGGTTTAGAAACACCTGGTAATTGAATTTTTTTATCTCTTCGCTCACATTATCCTGCTTGGCATTTTTGATCATAGCCGAAACACGCTCAAATGTGGTATTGGGCTGCAACTGCACATACATCAAAAAAGAACTGTTACCCCACTGGTTTTTTGCACCCTCCATCCATTTATTGTTGGCCATTAAAAGGTCCCATGTAGAAAGAAATTGGAGTTCCCTGAATTCTTCGATATTAGCCGGTAAGTCTTGATAAACCCCTGTTACTTTCACATCCATTTGGTTGTCTATCCGTAACATTTTATCAACCGGATTTTCATCTCCAAACAATGCCTTTGACGTTGAAGCTGACAGCATAATAGAATGCGGGTCTTTCAAACCACCCCACGATCCTTTTAACATTTGCAGCGTCAGCATTTCCGGTGCATCTTGCTGCATGAACCGGCCACCTTGCGAAATCTTTTTATCGCCGACAGACAAAATATGCTCTTCAGTCCAACGGGACATAACTATATTTTTGAAAGCACTTCCATATTTATTGCGTAATTCAAATTCAAGCGGGCGAGCTACTTCAACATCAGAAAAACCTTGTCCGTTAAAATTACCCTTGACCATAACTTTCGCAATACGGTCATAATTTTTATGGTATTTATTTATTGATAATTCATCATAGATCCACAAACCGATCAACAAAGCAACGGCCATACCAACTGCAAGCCCACCAATATTAAGCGCGCTATATCCTTTGTTTTTCAACAGGTTTCGCCAGGCTATTTTTATATAGTTCTTTATCATGACTATTCGCTCCTTAAACTTTTAACGGGGTTGGCCAACGCTGCTTTAATCGATTGGTAACTTATGGTAGCAAAAGCTATCAGTACCGCTGCCAAAACTGCCAAAGCAAATACCCACCATTGTATTTCAATGCGATAAGCAAAACTTTGCAGCCATTTATTCATGGCGTACCACGCAATAGGCGACGAAATGACAAATGATAGTGTAACGAGTCTTAAAAAATCAGAGGAAAGCATCGTTGTAATATTGGTAACGCTGGCTCCCATTACCTTGCGTATACCTATTTCTTTTACCCTGTTTTGTATTGTTAATGATATTAAACCAAATAAACCAAGGCATGCTATCAATATAGCCAGCGAAGAAAATGTGGTAAATAGCGTACCGAGTCGCCTATCAGCAGTGTATAGCTTTTGAAGATTATCGTCAACAAAGGCAAACTCAAAAGTCATATCCGGATAAAATTTCTTCCATTGGCTTTCAATATAGGCAACAGTTTTTTGGGTGTTATTGGGCGAAATGCGAATAAACAGCTGGCCGTACTTCAGACCTTTTGTACTTTTTATAACCACAGCTGGTATTTGCTGATGCAGAGATAAACCGTTAAAATTTGCCACGGTGCCTATAACATTACCTTGTATAGCACCCAACCTTAAAACCGTATCAACCGGACTTTTAATGTTTAATAACTTAACAGCTTCCTGATTTAGAATAATTGATCTTGATGCCAACGCTTCTTCCGTTAACGCTCCCGGCGTTCTGAAAAGTGAATCCATGTTAAACACATCATTTGAAAAAGCGGTGGAAAAATCTCTGCCTGATATCAAATCAATACCTAGCGTACTTATAAAATCTTTGTCGGCATCGATAAAATTAAACTCTAACAGCTTTGTACTATCGTTTTCTGCTTCCATGCTTGCCTGTGCACCATACCTACTACCAATGTTCCACGTCGCAAAAGCTGCCCCCTGCACTGCACTATTTTTTAATAATTCGTTTTTAAAAGTAGTTGGATTGACTTTTTGAGAGCTTAAATTAAGAGATATCAGGTTGTCTTTATCAAACCCGAGGCGAGCATCGCTAATGTAATTGAGCTGCTGATGCACCACTATGGTTGACACGATTAGCACACCCGAAATAACAAACTGCAAAACAACAAGTGCCTTACGCAAACTTATATTCAAACCAAATTTGGCCAGACCCCTTAACACTTTAACCGGCTGCACAGACGACAAAAAGAAAGCGGGGTAAGCGCCGGCTAACAATCCGCCTATTACTACCACTAAAAATACGCCTAAGGTTAAATAAATATCAAACAAAGGCAGTACGTTTTGGTACGGCGTTATTTTTGCAGAAAATACCGGCCAGGCTGCAAATGCTATAACTACTGCCAGCAATGTGCTGCATATAAAAAACAAAAAAGATTCGGTAAGAAACTGTACTATAAGTTGTTTCTTTAATGCGCCCAACACTTTGCGTAAGCCTATTTCGCGCGCCCTGTGCAATGAGCGGGCCGTAGTTAAATTAACATAATTAATACAAGCAATAATCAATATTAAAAAAGCGATGCATAAAAAAATGTAAATGTATTTTACATCGCCATTAGGCATTAATTCCTGTTCAAAATGCGAGTGCAAATGTATATCGGTAACCGGCTGTAAGTAAATTGTTAGGTTTTTAGGGAAGTTATACCGCTCATGAATAGATTTTATAGATGCCTCAAACTTTTTAGGGTCAACACTCTTATCTAACAGTATATAATGCATAGCCGTATAGCCCCATTTGATCTCTTTAGTGTCATCGCTACTTTCATCAGAAACAATTACATCTCCGGCAAAATGCATATTAGCCGGAATGTCCTGAACAATACCGGTAACACGCTTTTGTCGGCCATAACCACCCGCGATATACTGGCCCATTGGATTTTTGTCTGTAAAAAAATGCTTTACCGCGCTTTCGGTAAGTACTATGCTTCCGGGCTCTTTAAGTGCGGTTTCGGCGTTGCCGCTTATAAATTTGAAATTAAATAATTTGAAAAAACCCGCACTGCCGTAAACTGCATTCAGTTTAATATTTTCGTCACGATACTTTAACTGCAGACTACCCATTCCCACGGAGCTGAAATTTTTCACAACCGGAAATTCCCTTTGCAAAACTTCGCCCAAACCCATCGAAGTATAAGTAGTCACTTCATCCTTGGCAGATGTTTTGGTTTCTTCTAACAGGCGGTAAACCTGTGGGTGGTTGCTATAACTTTTGTCGTATGACAATTCGTAACGCACATAAGCCATGATCATAATTACGCTGGCCAGACCTACAGCCAAACCAATAAGGTTGATCAGCGAATATGCCCTATCTCGCCAAAGTGTGCGTAAAGCTATTTTTATATAGTTCTTTATCATTTGCCCCTCCCGGCCTCCCCTAAAGGGGAGGAGTTTTTTATATCATTATATTTTCCATCACCGTTTGCCCATCCAACAGGCGAATAATGCGGTGACTGTACCTTGCATCGTGCTCTGAGTGGGTAACCATTATAATGGTGGTGCCTTGTTCGTTCAGGTCGGTAAGCAATTCCATTACCTCGTTACCGTTGCTGCTGTCCAGGTTACCTGTGGGCTCATCCGCCAAAATCAACTTGGGATTGTTTACTACCGCACGGGCCACGGCCACACGCTGTTGCTGTCCACCCGATAATTGCTGAGGATAGTGGTTACGCCGATGCATGATCTGCATTTTATCCAGCACTTTCTCTACCCGTGCTACCCGCTCAGTGGATGGCACCCCGGTATAGATCAGCGGCAACTCAACATTTTCAAAAACAGTAAGCTCGTCTATCAGGTTAAAGCTCTGAAACACAAAACCGATGTTGTGCTTGCGCAGGTCGGCACGTTTGCGCTCGTTAAAGTGGGCCACCTCTGTACCATTAAACAGGTAGCTGCCGCCATCCGGGTCATCCAGCAAGCCTAAAATGTTTAACAAGGTAGATTTACCACAACCCGACGGCCCCATTATGGCCACAAACTCCCCCTCTTTT
>CAMLFI010000005.1 GCA_946479225.1 uncultured Mucilaginibacter sp.
GATTGGAATGAAGTGTTTCATCCCAAACTGCCTTTTACATATAAACCTCAAACAGAGTTTACCATATCCGGAAAGGTTACCAATGCCTTTGGCAAGCAGATAAATAGATCAAACATAGTGCTGCTTTCCAACCGTCCATTAACTGTAAAAGACACCCTGAGCGACAGTGATGGCCGGTTTGTGTTTAAAGGACTGTTCCCTGTTGATACCGCTATCTTTAAACTACAGGCGCGCAATAAGAATGGCAACGAGAATAATGTAAAGATAGACATGGATGAAATAAAGTTCCCTGTTTTCGCCCCGTCGCCATTAACAATGCCTTGGTACCTGAACACCGACAGTACACTGCTCAACAATTCAAAACTAAAAACAGCGCAGGCAAAAGCCATCTCGCTTTACAAAGGCGAGGGCCGTATGCTCAGCGAGGTCAACATCGTTTCAAAAAAGATAATAAAAGGCTCAAAGAACCTAAACGGCCCCGGCGAAGCCGACCTGATAATTGATGAGGAGGAATTGGTAAAAGCTAATAAAATGAGCTTATACGATCTGCTGAAACAAAAAATAATGGGATTAACGGAGCGGGGATATTGGAGACCTGCTGCCCAAGCGAAGCCCATTCGAATGACCTGGATCGTCAATTTTAAGAAGCTACATTTTGTGTTTGACGGAATTGATCTTGATTTTATATATCCTAAGCAAAACATTGAACAGCGGTATTCAACAATAAAAAACTACCTGGATTATTTTACGGCCGAAGATGTTACCGGTATCGAGTTAATGTTTAGCAACAAGTACGATACAAACTACGGAATGAGATTTTTAGCAACACCGCCTTTCGGGAAGACACCGGAATATAATCTTGATGCTTGGATAGAAATTACCACCCGCTCAAAGCATGGGCCGTTTATGCAGGTGGTTCCGGGTACGTATTTATACAAAACTTTGCCATTTACCCTTGCAAAACAGTTTTACCGCCCGCGTTATACCGCAAATAATCGTGATAAAGGTATGGGTACCGATCTGCGTTCAACACTGCATTGGGAACCTAATGTAATAACCGATGCCTCAGGCAAGGCCACCGTTTCTTTTTTTAGCGCGGATAAGGCGGCAGAATATACCGTAATTATTGAGGGGACGGATATGGATGGACAGGTGGGTTATGGAAACGGGCAGATAAAAGTTCGTTAATGGCAGAAAGGGCTGCTAGCTAAAGACCAACCACTTTGCTCCTAAAATAACCTTCGGCAGTATGCGTTATTTTTTGTTCCCCATCCTGCTCTATTATTTTAAATTTCACTTTACCGAAAATACTGTCACCTGCATTGTATTTCTCTTTATTTAATGCAAGATATTTTTGAAGCACTTTAAAAGTGGATGTGGGTTCATAGGGCTTAATAACGTTGGTTGAATAATAGGGCGTTATAATAAATTGTTTATTATAACACGCTACCACAAATCCGCGACCCCCATAGCCCGTACCCCTGCCAATATCTATTTGCAGCGTATCTGCTTTTAAATAGACCACGCAATTAAAGTTTCTGGCAGAAGAGCTGTCTGCAGTGGTCGAATCTCTGTCGTTAACGTAAAATACGTCGCTTGTCTTTAAACTCGGCACGGCATCAAGAATAAAGCGCTCTTTTGCGTCTCTTTCCTTATCCAATTTTTTATAAACGGGGTTACCCTGAATTTCAGGGTCCACAACAAAGTCACCCTGTTCTTTTTTATCGCAAGCACTTATTAGCATAATAATGCTGATAACTGCCATAAAAGCTTTCATTTTCATGATAATATTTTACCTTTTTGAGAGGATTATTTCCCAACCTTCCCCGCTGCCACGAATCCACCCGCGGCAATCGCCAAAGAAATTAACAAGTTTGTCCATTCAGCGCCATTGTTTATGTTTTCCGCTAAAACGGGCACGCTATACAACAGCGCAAACAACAGCAGCAATCCGCCCAAAGCCAAAGCAGCTATCTGGGCATATCGTTTGGCAATAATGCATGTGGCAAGTGAGATCATTACAGCTCCTACAACAATATTTATTACCTGCATAGCAGGAAAATAGGCCGGTATTTTTGGGGTAACTGTTGTTAGATGCATAAAATGTCCGGCACCCAACCACACAATTGGCAAGGCATATAAATAAGTTCCCGCTTTATTTAGGGCTTTTTTGGACGTAAGCATCATGGCGGTGCCTAAAATTGCGATGTCCTGTAGGGCGCGTGCCCAATTGTTGAGTTCCTTAGGCGCAGCGCTTAATTTGGGGATATGTATCATCACAATAAAGCCGGCCATCATTACACTTAACAGCAATGCCGCCAACGGAGTTCTGCGCCTTAGTAAAAAACTAACGCCGGCTAATACCATAGCCAGACCAATAAACCCGGCCCAAAAAATGGGCACCGGCATATAAGCAGGTACAAGGGTAGCTACAAACTTTAGGTATATAAAATGCTGTAAACCCGTGCCTATAAAGCAAAGGCCCAATAACGCAGAACCGGCGTAAATATATTTTTGGGCGAGGACCCTTTGACGTATACCCATAGGTGATTGGTTTTAGTAGATTGGTTTTAACAAATTTAACGTATAACATGACATAAGCAAATTATTAAGGTTGCTATAACTGGTTGACAAGCATAAGGCAGACTGCCGCGCCGGTTAATGTATTTAAAAAATTCACCGAATTATTACCAATCAGGCCCTTGCGCTCCAGCCACGCCCCTAAAACTGAATCAAGCAGGTTGCCGGTAAAGCCTGCTAATACTATTACGGGGAAACATACATTCCAGCCAAAACCAAGCGAATAAATAGCAGCAATTGCAGCCGCTCCCACTATGCCTATTAGTGTCCCTTCAATACTAACCACGCCATCCAACCCGCGTGTGTCTTTTTTTAGGCTGATGATATTATAAAAGCGACGGCCGTATACCGTTCCCAATTCTGATGACAGGGTATCGGCGGTAGCGGCAGCAAAACTCCCGGCTATCATTAACTGGGCTAACGATAGATATTCCGGTTGGATCCGGGCCCATAAACCCAGCAAGGCGGCAACACCGCCATTGGCCAAAACCTGCCGTGCGGTACGGCGGCCCTTGTGTGGATCTATGGCATTCATTAGGGCTTTCTTACCGCGCTGCCATTTGGTAGCCGCAGAGCCAACCGTAAAGAAGAAAGTCAGCATTACAAAGCCGGTTAACCCGGCACCTTTATAAATTATAAAGCCGATAAGCGCACCTGCAATTGCGCCCGCAAGCGTAAGCTTACCCGAGGTGTAACTCCAGGTGGCTGCCGCGAGAAGAATAATATACAGATAGGAGTCGGGGGCAAGCATGGTTTTGGTCGGTAATCAGGTTGATAATTTTGTTCCGCTTGCGGAACAAAATGATGCATAATTTCAACGTATTAATAATCAAGTAATTATGGACAATCTGCAGCTAAATTTCCTGACGAATAAGTTGTTTCACTTTGTTCCGGTCAAAACTGCAAACCGCTCACTTCCAACTGTATACCAAATGGCTTGTTCCGCTTTGTTCCATTTGTTTCACCCTCGCAAGCGGAACAAACATTAGGCATCCCGGGTCTCCAGAAAGTCCTGCCAAACGCCCTCCAACTCATCAACCAATTCAGGCTTAATTGATATGCCTGATGCCTGCGGAGTCCACGTTTGCTTACCCAGGTCGCCGGTCTTTAGTATATCAAGTGTAAGTATTGGTTCCTTATCCGGGTTCAGCAAAGTATCAAATTGGATGTTAACACGGTAATAATGCCTGCCGTTACGGTAGGCCACGTAAGGCTCAGAAGTTATAACACCCGAAGCGAAGATGCCTTTAGGCTCAACACCCACACGCACCACAAAAGCCCTGTCGCCGGGTTGTATTGCTTTATGACTGGCAGCGCTCCAATTGTCTTCCAAAACCTCACCCGATCTGAGTTTCGCGATATCCTCGTCCAGATCTACCCACTCAAACTTCACAGGGTTCCAACCGAACAGGAAGGCTCTCATCCGCGGCCCATCAGCTCATCCACCTTGTTGCGTTCGGTCTGCAACTCGCGGGCCAGTTTCTTTTCCTTTTCGTTGGCTTTGGCCTTGTAAGTCTTAAATTCCTCCTCCAGCTCGGTATAAAGCTTGGTGCGGTAGCTTGCCTCAGACCGTGCGCTTCCTGAGCGGAAGATCACAATAGCAGCCAACCCACCCAAAACCGCCACCAGCGACCACATCATGGTGCTATAACCGTTCTTAGAAAACGATATACCAACAAAGTCAACCGAATCGGCGTTGGAAAGTTCGGTCTGACTTGCACTAACATCGCTTTTCAGCTCACTAACAGATTGATTGCTTGCAGCAAGCTTCTCATTGGCTGCCTTAAGCTGCTGCCGGCTAGTGTTAAGCGAATCGCGTACGTTCTTCCAGAAAGCAGCCACAAATGGTTGCTGATAGTTATATACTTTAGTAAGTAGGTATTTATATTGTCCGTTCAGGCTTTTGTCAGTTACAACAGGTGTTGCTGGTTGTAGAGCTACTGGGGCTGTAGTACTGTCGGCTTTTTGAGGCTGTGTTGTTTTTGCCTGTGTGCCGTATCCCCACTTGCTGTAGGGCCTGCCCGTTTTGGGGTTAATAGGTATCCCGCTTGTTACCGGTTTTGCAACAGTAACGGCAGGCTTGCCGGCCGGTTTTGAGGTGGCTTTCTTTACAGTATCTTGTGCGTTGGCGAATGCAACACTTAAACATATAACTGCAAAGACAATATTAAATTTAAACCTGAAGGTAGATATCATGATTATAAAATTATATAATGCTCCTTTAAAAACACTCAAAAATAGCTTTTATTATCACTTTTTCTTTTGTACCCGCTAATATTAGCCACATTTACATAACCATAGTTATATTAGCAGCATGAATATCGGTATTATTGGTTTGGGGGATATGGGGCGCTTGTATGCCAAAGCTTTTGCAAAAGCAGGATACACTGTTTGCGGTTGCGATCTGCCCGCTAATCAATTAAGGCTTGAGCAGGAACTTGCACCATACCATATAGCAGTACTTAATAGCGGACGTGAAGTTGTTGAAACAAGCGACCTTGTGATCTACTCTGTAGAAGCTGAAAAGCTGGATGCAGTAGTGGCCGAGTTTGCACCTTTTACTAAGCCGAGTGCCATTGTAGCAGGCCAAACATCTGTAAAAACACCTGAAATAGCCGCTTTCGAAAAGTATCTTCCTACCGAAGCACAAATTGTAACCTTCCATGGCATGCATGGCCCTGCGTTTGAGCCCAAAGGACAAACGTTGATACTGATACCGCACAGAGCCAATGAAACTGCCCGACAGCAGATGTTAGACCTGTTTAACGCCATAGGATCAAAAGTAGTGGAGCTGGCCGATTACCATGAGCATGATAAAATCGTTGCCGATACACAAGCTGTTACACACGTAGGTTTTGAAAGTATGGGTACTGCATGGATGTCGGCAGGATTCTTCCCGTGGGAAAACGCCTCCTATATAGGTGGTATTGATAATGTTAAGATATTAACCACCTTGCGCATATTTAGCTACAAAGCCCACGTATATGCCGGATTGGCGATCATGAATCCGTATGCAAGGCAGCAAGTGAGGCAATACGCTGTGTCAGAATCAGAACTGTTTAAGCTGATGATACAGGAGGAAGAAGAAACCTTCCGCAAACGCCTTTACCGGGCACGCGATTTTGTCTTCCATGAAAGTCGCAAGCCAATTATGCTAAGCGATAAGGTAATGAAGGAGTTCTCGCTATCGCAAAACCATGATAAACAAAAGCCTAACTCACATTTAAGTATATTAAGTATGGTTGATGCCTGGTACCATTTGGGTGTTAATCCTTATGATAACCTTATTGGGCAAACGCCTCCTTTTCGTTTGCGTTTGGGCATTGCAGAGTATCTATTTAAAAACGATGAGTTGCTTGAAGAGTCTATACAAGCGGCGCTGTACGATAAAACCATTCGCGGAGATGACTTGGAGTTTCATTCAGCCGTGCGCGAGTGGTCGTCAATAATAGGATATGGCGATATGGAAGGGTACAAAAAACACTTTAACTTGGTTCAGACTTTCTTTAATGACAGGTTAGAAGAAGGCAAAAAACAAAGCGCCGAGTTGATACGGAGGTTAATGATGGAGTAGATTACTCCCTAAGTCTTTCATCGGTGTAAATAATCTCCGTGCGGCCATGTGGAACTGGTTTGCCTTCAGCGTCAACAGCTACAAAAACTATCTTATCAATAGTGAGGATGGTTTTCTGCGAGATTTTGTTTCGCACCTCGCAGGTGAGCGTTAAAGATGTACGTCCAAAACGTATGGCTTTTATCCCCAACTCAACAATATCGCCTTGCTTGGCCGAGTTTACAAAATTTATTTCCGAAATAAATTTCGTAACCACCGCATTTGTCCCGAGCTGTATAGTTGTGTAAATAGCCGCCTCTTCGTCTATCCAGGCCATCAACCGGCCGCCAAACAGTGTGTTATGCGCGTTAAGGTCTTCGGGTTTTACCCATTTGCGTGTATAAAAGTTCATATGCGATAAAGTTAAAACAATCCTTTAAAGTTTTGTGGTTGACGAATTGCGTGAGATTTTAAGGCCGAAATAATGCCGCAAACACACCTTAAATATTTATAAAAAAATAACTCACTAAGTATTTGACATTTAATGTAAAATATCTATCTTTGCCGTCCCTTAACGGGGATAACATGCCTTGAACGAAGCCCTACTGCTTCGATGGGCAACAAAAAATATTAAAATGTCAGGAATAATTGGTAAAAAAGTAGGTATGACCAGCATATTCGATGGCACAGGGAAAAATATCCCTTGTACCGTTATCGAAGCTGGCCCTTGCGTGGTAACACAAATCAAGTCTGTTGATACAGACGGGTATTCTGCCGTACAGTTAGCCTACGGTGAGAAAAAAGAGAAAAACACCTCAGGTCCGTTAAAAGGACACTTCCAAAAAGCCGGAACAACCCCAAAGCGTAAGTTAGTTGAATTTAAGTCTTTTGAGGACGAAAAATCTTTAGGTGACACTGTTACCGTTGAGATTTTCGCCGAAGGAGATTTTGTTGATGTGGTTGGTACCTCAAAAGGTAAAGGTTTTCAGGGTGTGGTAAAACGTCATGGTTTTGGCGGTGTGGGTATGCAAACTCACGGTCAGCACAACAGGTTACGTGCTCCGGGTTCTTTGGGTGCTTCATCATGGCCATCTCGCGTATTCAAGGGAATGCGTATGGCGGGCCAAATGGGTAATGAGAGAGTAAAGGTTCAAAACTTAGAAGTTTTGAAAGTTTATGCTGATCAAAATCTTATAGTAGTTAAAGGTTCTATCCCTGGAGCCAAAGGTTCAATGGTAATAGTGGATAAATAAGATGGAAGTTAAAGTATTAAATGTATCAGGTAAAGAAACAGGTGCCAAGGTGCAACTTCCTGAAGCTATTTTCGGTATTGAGCCCAATGATCATGCAATCTATCTGGACGTTAAGCAGTTTTTAGCTAACCAACGTCAAGGTACTCATAAAGCTAAACAGCGTAATGAGATAGCAGGTTCAACCCGCAAATTATATAAACAAAAAGGTACAGGCGGTGCACGTGCCGGTAGCGTAAAATCTCCATTGTTTAATGGTGGTGGCCGTGTATTCGGTCCGCAGCCGCGCGATTACAGCTTTAAGTTGAACAAAAAACTTAAAACGCTGGCTCGTTACTCTGCCTTATCATACAAAGCAAAAGACAGCAACATTATAGTTTTAGAGGATTTTAATTTTGACGCTGTCAAAACTAAAAGCTATATACAGATGGTTGCTGATCTGCAAGCTACTGATGTGAGAACATTATTAGTATTGCCTGCAGCAAATAACAATGTGTATTTATCAAGCAGAAACTTGAAAAAAGCGAAAGTTATTACCGCCGATCAGTTAAACACATACGATGTGTTAAACGCAGGCAAGCTTTTGTTAACTACAGGTGCTGTTAAAGTTTTGGAGGAAGCATTAGCTAAGTAATATGGAAATTTTAAGAAAACCCTTACTTACTGAAAAAGTTACTCAGTTAACTGATAAGCTTAACCGTTACGCTTTCCTGGTTCATCCAAAAGCTAACAAGATTCAGATTAAATCAGCTATTGAAGCCATGTATGGCGTTAACATTACAGCTGTAAATACCATGAGGTACGTTGGAAAACTAAAAACTCGCAATACTAAAGCCGGGCCGGTATCTGGTCGTGCTGCTACAGTGAAGAAAGCGGTTGTTACGTTGAAAGACGGTGAAACAATAGATTTTTATAGCAATATATAAATAAGGAGATGGCAGTAAAAAGATTTAAACCGGTTACGCCGGGTACCCGCTTCAGAGTAGGTGCTGATAACTCTGACATTACTACAAACGTACCAGAAAAGTCGTTAGTAGTTTCTGTAAACACGAGATCAGGCGGTCGTAACAATAGCGGTAAAATGACCATGCGCTACTTAGGTGGTGGTCACAAGCAGTTATACAGATTGATCGATTTTAAACGTAATAAGTTTGACATCCCCGCAACTGTTGCTACAATTGAATATGATCCAAACCGTTCAGCACGTATAGCTCTGCTACACTATGTTGACGGCGAGAAAAGATACATGATAGCTCCAGAAGGTTTAACAGTTGGACAAACTGTTTTATCGGGCGAGAATGTTGCACCGGAAGTTGGTAATACTTTACCACTAAAAACTATCCCATTAGGTTCAATTATACATAACATTGAATTGAATCCGGGACAGGGCGGTACAATAGCACGTTCAGCAGGTACTTACGCGCAGCTTTCAGCTCGTGATGGTAAATATGCTATCATTAAATTGCCTTCTGGCGAAACCCGCATGATCCTGGCTACTTGTTTAGCAACTATCGGCACCGTATCAAACGGCGAGAAAGCTAACGAAGTATTAGGTAAAGCAGGTAGAAAACGCTGGTTGGGTCGCAGACCAAGAGTTAGAGGTGTTGCAATGAACCCGGTAGATCACCCTATGGGTGGTGGCGAGGGCCGTGCATCAGGTGGTCATCCACGCTCTCGTAAAGGTTTATTAGCTAAAGGCTACAAAACCCGCGACAAAAAGAAAACATCAGATCGTTATATCATCGAAAGAAGGAAAAAATAATGGCTCGTTCAGTAAAAAAAGGACCGTATATTGATCATAACCTGGACAGAAAAGTTCTGACCTTGAATGAATCAAATAAAAAATCAGTAGTAAAGACATGGTCTCGTCGTTCCATGATTTCTCCGGATTTCGTTGGTCATACATTCGCAGTACACAACGGTAATAAGTTTATCCCTGTGTACGTAACAGAAAACATGGTTGGACACAAGTTGGGAGAATTTGCACCAACCCGTACATTCCGCGGTCACGCAGAAAAGAAAAAATAACAGGCAATGGAAGCAACAACAAAAATTAAAAAGTCTGTATTGATCAGGCAACAAAAAGAAGCTGCTAAAGCCGAAGTAGGTGGCGCTTCTGTTGCAAAACTACAGAACTGTCCAACTTCACCACGCAAAATGCGTTTGGTGGTTGACCTGATACGTGGTGTTAACGTTGAGAAAGCGTTATATATATTAAAATTTACTAACAAAGAAGCTGCTATTCGTGTAGAGAAACTTTTGTTATCAGCCATTAAAAACTGGGAAGCAAAAAACGAAGGCAAACGTGTTGAAGACAGCGGTTTGTTTGTAAAAGAGGTTTCTGTGGGTGGTGGCCGTATGGCTAAGAGATTACGCCCTGCACCACAAGGTCGCGGATACCGTATACGCAAGCGTTCAAACCACGTAACGCTTATTGTTGATAGTAAAAATGAAAACAACTAATTAGGAAATGGGACAAAAAGCACATCCAATAGGTAACAGATTAGGAATCATCAGAGGTTGGGATTCTAACTGGTTCGGTGGCAACAACTACTCCGATAAATTAGTTGAGGACGAAAAGATCCGCAAATACTTATCAGCTCGTATCAACAAAGGCGGTGTAGCCAAAGTTGTTATTGAGCGTACATTAAAACGCATAACTGTAACTATACACACTGCCCGTCCGGGTATTGTTATAGGTAAAGGTGGTGCCGAAGTTGACAAGATAAAAGAAGAGTTGAAAAAACTTACTAAAAAGGAAGTTCAGATCAACATTTTCGAGATAAAACGCCCTGAGCTGGATGCACAATTAGTTGCAGAAGGCGTGGCCAAACAACTGGAAGCGCGTATCTCTTTCCGTCGTGCAATGAAAACTACTATCGCTTCAACCATGAGAATGGGTGCAGAGGGTATCAAGATCATGACGTCAGGCCGTTTAGGCGGTGCGGAAATGGCGCGTAGTGAGCAATATAAAGAAGGAAGGATTCCGTTACATACCTTCCGTGCTGATATTGATTACGCATTAGCCGAAGCTTTAACTACTTATGGTAAAATAGGTGTTAAAGTATGGATTTGCAAAGGTGAGGTTTACGGCAAACGCGACTTGTCTCCAAACATTGGTGGCACAAGCAGCGCAAGCGGTAAAGGTGGACGCCCTGAAGGCGCAGCAGGTTTCAGCAATGAACGCGGCGGCGACAGAGGTGACAGAAGAGGCGGTGGTGACCGCAGAGGTGGTGCAGGTGGTGGCGATCGTGGCAGAAGCGGCGGTGGTGCTCCAGGCAGTAACCCAAACAACCGTGGTGGTGGTAATAACCGTCCGGGTGGCCCAAATCGTGGTGGTGGCGGTAGTCGTCCCGGCGGTCCAGGCAAGAGATAATAATTAATGTAGAATAAATATCTTAACAGATATTGTAAGCTTAATAAAATGCTACAGCCAAAAAGAACGAAGTTCAGAAAGATGCAAAAAGGCAGGATGAAAGGTTTAGCCACCCGTGGCACTGAACTTTCATTCGGATCTTTCGGTGTTAAATCACTGGAAGCAGCCTGGATAACCAGCCGCCAGATAGAATCTGCCCGTATTGCTGTGACACGTTTTATGAAACGTGAAGGACAGGTTTGGATCAGGATTTTCCCTGACAAGCCTGTAACCAAAAAACCTGCAGAGGTACGTATGGGTAAAGGTAAAGGTGCGCCGGAATATTGGGTAGCGGTAGTTCGCCCCGGTAGGATCATTTTTGAAGCAGAAGGCGTATCACTGGAAATTGCTAAAGAGGCTTTACGCCTTGCAGCCCAGAAGTTGCCGGTACAAACAAAATTTGTAGTACGTAAAGACTACGTAGAAGCATAAACAAGTAGTTAGCAGTTTTGAGTTTGCAGTTATCAGTTTGGATAAAGGGAGCTTAGAACTAACAACTCAAAAAACTAACAAGAACAATGAAGAACTCAGAAATTTTAGAGCTCGCAACTGAAGAGTTGGTAGCAAAATTGGGCGAAGAAAGGGCAAACCTTACCAAGCTTAAATTTGCTCACGCGGTTTCGGCCATAGAAAATCCAAGCCGTATAACAAAAGTACGCAAGGAGATCGCTCGCTTAAATACTGAATTAACAAAGCGTAAAGCGGCGAAAGCTTCTGAACAAAATTAATTTTTTACGCGTCGAGAAAAATGGAAAGAAATTTAAGAAAAACACGTACCGGTTTGGTAGTTAGCAATAAAATGGAGAAATCTATTGTTGTAGCTGTTGAGCGGAAGGTGAAGCACCCGATCTATGGTAAGTTCGTAAAGAAAACTACCAAGTTTATGGCACATGACGAAGCTAACACTTGTGGTGTTGGTGATACCGTATTGATTATGGAAACTCGTCCGCTGAGCAAGAATAAAAATTGGAGATTAGTTCAAATTTTAGAAAGAGCTAAATAAGATGGTACAACAGGAATCAAGATTAAATGTAGCTGACAACAGCGGAGCTAAAGAAGTTTTAGTGATCCGTGTGTTAGGCGGTACCGGTAAAAGATACGCCTCAATAGGTGACAAGATTGTAGTAACTGTAAAAAGCGCGCTACCATCAGGTAACATTAAAAAAGGTACAGTATCAAAAGCCGTAGTGGTTAGAACCAAAAAAGAGATTCGCAGAAAAGACGGTTCATATATCCGTTTTGACGATAACGCGGCTGTTTTATTGAACAACCAGGATGAGCCGAGAGGCACACGTATCTTCGGCCCTGTTGCAAGAGAATTGCGTGAGAAACAATTTATGAAAATTGTATCATTAGCACCGGAGGTATTGTAACATGGAAAAGAAAAACAGAGCAATAAAATTAAAGATCCGTAAAGGAGATTTAGTTAAAGTAATAGCCGGTGATTCAAAAGGATCACAAGGCAAAATTGTGGAAATAATAGTTGATAAAAATCGTGCTATTGTTGAAGGTGCCAACATGGTATCTAAACACACTAAACCAAATGCAGCTAACCCTAATGGCGGTATTGTAAAGCAGGAAGCTGCTATACATATTTCAAACCTGGCGCTGGTTGATCCTAAAACAGGAACAGCAACACGCGTTGGCCGTAAGAAAAACGATGCCGGTAAATTAGTTAGAGTTGCAAAAAAATCAGGGGAGGAAATTAAGTAATGGCCGAGTCAGCTTACACACCAAGATTAAAATCAAAATACAAGGAAGAGATACGTACTACGCTGAAAGACAAATTTCAGTACAAAAGCGTAATGCAGGTTCCTAAATTGGAGAAGATAGCCATCAACCAGGGTGTTGGCGGTGCTACTACCGATAAGAAACTGATTGAAAACACCATTACCGAGTTAACTACAATTACCGGTCAGTTGGCAGTATCATCAAAATCAAAAAAGGATATCTCTAACTTCAAATTGCGTAAAAACATGCCGGTAGGTGTACGCGTTACTTTACGTGATAATACAATGTATGAGTTCCTTGATCGTTTGATCTCTGTAGCTCTGCCACGTATCCGCGATTTCAAAGGTATCAATGATAAAGGTTTTGACGGAAGAGGTAATTATACTTTAGGTATTACCGAGCAAATTATCTTCCCTGAGATCAACATTGATAAAATTAACAAAATACAAGGTATGGATATTACCTTTGTAACCTCGGCAACTAACGATGTTGAAGCATTAGAGTTACTGAAACAATTTGGTTTACCATTCAAAAATCAAAATCCAACTAACAATGGCTAAAGAAGGCGTAAAAGCACGCGAAATTAAACGTGCCAAATTAGTAGCTAAATATGCTGAAAAAAGAGCAGCGTTAAAAGAAGCTGGTGACTGGGTTGCATTAGATGCATTGCCTAAGGCATCATCTCCTGTAAAACTGCACAACCGTTGCAAATTAACAGGCCGCCCACGTGGTTATATGCGTCAATTCGGCATTTCGCGTGTTACTTTCCGCGAGATGGCTTTAGAAGGCAAGATCCCGGGGGTTAAAAAAGCAAGCTGGTAATTTGAATGTCGGATTTCGGAATTTCAATTTCGGAATTTGATATTTAGAGTAGATGGTAGAATGTAATGATTAGGACGATAAATCCGAAATCGAACATTCGAAATCCGAAATAAAAATTAACCGATGAAAGGTCGCCCGGAAGGCCGGGAAGGAAACCATCGTCACAAACAATAAATAATGAATACAGATCCAATCGCAGATTATCTTACACGAGTAAGGAATGCTATCAAAGCCAACCACAGGGTTGTTGAAATTCCTGCATCGAACCTTAAAAAAGAGATCACTAAAGTTCTTTTTGACAAAGGTTACATTGCAAACTATAAGTTTGAGGATAATGGTCCGCAAGGCACAATTAAAGTAGCTTTAAAGTACCATCCAATAACTAAAATTCCAGCTATCCGTTCAATTGAGCGCATAAGCCGCCCAGGTTTACGCAGATACGCAGGTATGGATACCATGCCGCGTGTGTTAAATGGTTTAGGTATCGCCATCCTGTCAACTTCAAAAGGTGTAATGACCGATAAAGAAGCTAAGCAGTTAAATGTTGGTGGTGAAGTTTTATGCTACGTATATTAATAGGAGGAATTAAGCAATGTCAAGAGTAGGAAAATCACCAATTGCAATACCTGCAGGCGTTACAATTACAGTATCTGATGATAATGTAGTAACTGTAAAAGGCCCTAACGGTGAATTGCATCAAGCGGTTGACACCGATATAAAAATTGTACAGGAAGGTAGCGAACTATTGGTTCAGCGCCCAACTGAGCAAAAACGCCACAAAGCATTGCACGGTTTATACCGTTCATTGATAAACAATATGGTTGTTGGCGTAACTACAGGTTACAAAATTGTACAGGAACTGGTAGGTGTGGGTTACCGCGCAACCAATACCGGTAATACATTAGACCTTGTATTAGGTTATTCTCACCACTATGTGTTTGAGTTACCAAAAGAAATTAAAGTTTCAACTACTGCTGATAAGGGTAAAAACCCAACCATCATTCTGGAATCAAACGATAAGCAACTGATAGGCCAGGTAGCGGCAAAAATACGCTCGTTACGTACTCCTGAACCATATAAAGGTAAAGGTATCAAGTTTGCAGGCGAAGTATTAAGAAGAAAAGCAGGTAAATCAGCATCTAAAAAATAATCGTCATGGCAGCTAAAGCGAAATTATCAAGAAGAGACAGAATTAAAATGGGTATCAGGAAGCGCCTGTCAGGTTCTTCAGCCCGTCCGCGTTTGTCAGTGTACAGAAGCAATAAAGGCATTTATGCGCAGATTATTGACGATGTTAACGGTAAAACACTTGTATCGGCATCATCTTTATCAAAGGAGTTTACTGCTGATGGTACCAAGTCAGATCAATCAGTAGCCGTAGGCAAACTGGTAGCTCAAAAAGCTATTGCAGCCGGTATTGTTGATGTGGTTTTTGACAGAAACGGTTACCTTTATCATGGTCGTGTTAAATCACTGGCCGAAGGTGCACGCGAAGGTGGTTTAAACTTTTAATCAGTAGGAAGAAAAGACATGTCAACAATTAACATAAAAAGAGTAAAAACCAGCGAGATCGAATTAAAAGATCGTTTGGTTAGCATACAGCGTGTAGCCAAAGTAACCAAAGGTGGCCGTACATTCAGTTTCTCAGCTATCGTAGTGGTAGGTGATGAGCAAGGTGTGGTAGGTTACGGTTTAGGTAAAGCTAAAGAGGTTACAGAAGCGATTGCAAAAGGTATAGATGATGCTAAAAAGAATCTTGTAAAGGTTCCTATTATCAACGGTACTGTACCTCATGAGCAAATTGGAAAATTCTCTGGCGGCTTTGTATTTATAAAACCAGCTGCTAACGGTACCGGCGTAATTGCAGGTGGTGCCATGCGTGCAGTACTAGAGAGTGCAGGTATACACAACGTATTGGCAAAATCAAAAGGCTCATCAAACCCGCACAACGTGGTTAAAGCAACCGTATCAGCATTATCGCAATTGCGCGATGCTAACACAGTAGCTCAACAACGCGGCATCAGTTTAGGAAAAGTATTTAACGGATAATCAGAACATGGCAAAGATCAAGATAACTCAGATCAAAAGCGTGATCGATAGAAGTGAGCGCCAAAAAAGAACAGTGGAAGCACTGGGCTTGAAGAAAATAAACCACAGCGTGGAAGTTGAAGCTACTGCAGCTATTATTGGTATGGTTAGAAAAGTTAACCACCTTGTAGCGGTAGAAAACATTTAATATCATGAACTTAAATAATTTAAAACCTGCAGAAGGTTCTACTAAAAATAGAAAAAGAATTGGTCGTGGTACAGGTTCTGGCCGTGGTGGTACATCAACACGTGGTCATAAAGGTGCCGGTTCACGCTCAGGTACAAGCCGTAAAATAGGCTTTGAAGGTGGCCAAATGCCATTGCAACGCCGTGTGCCTAAGGTTGGCTTTAAAAACCCTAACCGTGTAGAGTACGTTGGTGTTAACCTTGATGTTTTGCAAGGCTTAATCGAAAAGTATTCAATAGCAACAATTGACCTTTCAACTTTGAAAGATCATGGTTTGGCATCAAAGAACGACAAGGTTAAAATTTTAGGACGTGGCGAACTTACTGCCAAAGTAGAAGTTACTGCACATGCATTTACCGCTACCGCGCAAAAAGCAATTGAGGCTGCTGGTGGCACCATAGTTAAGCTATAAAATTTCTATGAAGAAATTCATCACCACATTATCCAATATCTGGAAAATTGAGGATCTAAGAGTGCGTATAACTAACACACTCTTATTTCTTTTAATATATCGTGTAGGTTCATTCGTGCATCTTCCGGGTGTAGACGGCTCACAAACAGATACCAAAGAGGCCGAAGGCCTGGTTGGTTTATTAAACATGTTTGCGGGCGGTTCTTTCTCGCGTATTTCTATTTTCGCATTAGGTGTTATGCCTTATATCTCTGCATCCATTGTGATGCAGTTGTTAGGTATAGCCGTTCCTTATTTTGCTAAAATGCAGAAAGAGGGCGAAAGTGGCCGTAACAAGATCAATCAATGGACGCGTTACCTTACTATTTTTATCACTGCCATACAGGCGGTAGCTTATCTGAACTCTCAGGTAACTGCTAACGAGATATTGATAGCTAACCCAATGTTTACCATTATGAATACAATGGTATTAACCGCGGGTACATTATTTGTAATGTGGTTAGGCGAGAAAATTACAGATAAAGGTATTGGCAATGGTATTTCATTGATCATTATGGTGGGTATTATTGCCCAGTTACCAGGTGCGTTTTTAGCAGAGTTCCAAAACCGTACAGGCGGAACAGGGGGCTTAATTACTTTTATTGTTGAGTTAATTGCGCTAATAGGTGTGGTAATGTTTACCATTCTTATTGTACAAGGCACCCGCAAAATAGCCGTGCAATATGCTAAGCGTATTGTAGGCAACAAGCAGTATGGTGGTGTTCGTCAGTATATCCCTTTAAAGGTAAATGCCGCAGGTGTTATGCCAATCATATTTGCCCAGGCGCTAATGTTCATTCCTGCTACTATAGGTTCGTTTTTTCCGAAAGCGGCGTCTAACGGCGTTTTGATCCAATTGCAAAACTATAACTCATGGTTGCACAATATTGTGTTTGCTATATTAATTATAGTGTTCACCTACTTCTACACAGCTATTACAGTTAACCCGAAGCAAATGTCTGACGACATGAAAAAGAATGGTGGATTTATTCCGGGCGTTAAGCCAGGCAATCCAACTGAAAGTTTCATTGACGGCGTTATATCAAAGATCACGTTACCAGGCTCAGTGTTTTTAGCAATCATAGCTATTATACCGGCTTTGGCCAGCCAGGTAGGTGTAAATAACTTGTTCGCACGTTTCTTTGGGGGTACTTCGCTTATCATTCTTGTAGGTGTTGTGTTAGATACCTTGCAACAGATAGAAAGCCACTTGTTAATGCGCCACTATGACGGATTGATGAAAACCGGCAGAATAAAAGGACGTTCGGCTGTGCCAGCCGCTGCCGGAACAACTCCGACAGCCATATAATACGCATGTCAAAGATCATTTATAAGTCTGCTGAAGAGATAGAATTGATAAGAGAAAGCGCGCAGCTGGTTGCAAAAACACATGGCGAAGTTGCCAAAGTTATAGCGCCGGGAGTACGAACTATTGATCTGGATAAATTAGCTGAAACCTATATACGCGATAACGGCGGTATCCCTGCATTTTTAAACTATGGTGGTTTCCCCTACTCGCTTTGTATCTCCCTGAATGACCAGGTAGTACATGGCTTCCCGGGAAAGTATGAGTTAAAGGATGGCGATATCGTATCTGTTGATTGCGGCGTAATACTTAATAAATATTATGGCGACTCCGCTTTTACTTTTGCCATTGGCGAGATAAGCGAGCAGGCTAAAACGCTTTTGCGCGTTACACGCGAGTGCCTTGACAAAGGAATTGAAAAGGCAGTTGTAGGTATGCGTGTGGGCGACATTGCCTATGCTGTGCAGGAACATGCCGAGAAGCATGGTTTTGGCATAGTTAGAGAGTTGGTTGGCCACGGTGTTGGAACCAGGTTGCATGAAAAGCCCGAAGTGCCTAATTATGGTAAACGCGGTGCAGGAGTGAAACTGGAAGAAGGTATGGTGATAGCGATTGAACCCATGATAAACGCAGGCCGCGCCGGTGTTAAGTTTTGGGATGATGGCTGGACAGTATCAACCGTTGATGGAAAACCATCAGCACATTTTGAGCATACAGTGGCCATACGCAAGGGCAAAGCCGACATATTATCTTCGTTTGATTACGTTGATAATGTTTTAAAAGAAAAAACAAATAATTAAAAATATTTTATTAATTTTGCGTCCCGCTTTTGGGGCGGATAATTCAGTAAAAATCAGTAAAATATGGCAAAACAATCTTCGATTGAACAAGATGGTACAATTCGGGAGGCGTTATCAAACGCGATGTTCAGAGTTGAACTTGAAAACGGTCATGAGATTATTGCGCACATATCAGGTAAAATGCGGATGCACTACATCAAAATATTACCTGGTGACAAAGTAAAATTGGAAATGAGCCCGTACGATTTATCAAAGGGGCGTATTACATACAGATATAAATAATAAGCGAGATGAAAGTTAGAGCATCCATAAAAAAACGTAGTGCTGATTGCAAGATCATTCGTCGTAACGGCAAACTTTACGTTATCAACAAAAAGAACCCTAAGTTCAAACAACGTCAGGGATAATTAAAAAACAGTAACGATTCGTACAACGGTAGCCGCCGTTCGGTCGTTGCATAAAGCAAAAAAAAATATGGCAAGGATTTCAGGTATTGATTTACCAAAGAACAAAAGAGGCGAGATAGGCCTAACCTACATTTACGGTATTGGCCGTTCAACTGCTCAGGATATTTTAACCAAAGCAGGTATCGATTTCAACACTAAAGTGCAGGATTGGAGTGACGATCAGCTAACAGCTATTCGTACTATCATCAACGACGAGATAAAGGTGGAGGGAGCGCTTCGTTCAGAAGTTCAGCTTAACATCAAACGCTTAATGGATATCGGTTGTTACCGTGGTACACGTCATCGTAAAGGTTTGCCTCTGCGTGGTCAGCGTACTAAAAACAACTCACGTACCCGTAAAGGAAAACGTAAAACAGTTGCTAACAAAAAGAAAGCTACTAAATAGTAAATAATGATTGGTGGTTGGTAAGTTTTACCATCGCCAGGAATAAAATAAATTATAATCGATTAGCGGGTCCGAGTTATTCAATAACTCAGTAATTCACTAAATCAATAATTAAACAAAAAATGGCTAAAGCTAAAAAAGTAACCAAAAAGCGTATTGTAATTGTTGAAGCCGTTGGCGAAGCACACATCAACGCTACCTTCAACAATATTATCATAACCTTAACCAATAAAACCGGACAGGCTATATCATGGTCATCAGCCGGTAAAATGGGCTTCAAGGGTTCAAAAAAGAACACTCCTTACGCTGCCGGTCAGGCTGCTGCCGATTGCGGTAAAGCTGCTTACGATTTAGGTTTGCGTAAAGTTGAAGTATTTGTAAAGGGTCCTGGATCTGGTCGCGAGTCGGCTATCCGTACCCTGCAAACCACAGGTATTGAGGTTACTACTATAAAGGACATTACCCCACTTCCGCACAACGGTTGCCGTCCTTCAAAAAGAAGAAGAGTTTAATTAATCAATTTTTTAAAGCTAAGATTCAGCGGCTGCGGGCCGTTTGATACTTTAAAAGCAACAAATAATGGCAAGATATACAGGTCCAAAATCAAAAATTGCACGTCGTTTCCGTGAGCCCATCTTCGGTCCGGATAAAGCGTTAGAAAGAAAAAACTACGGCCCTGGTATGCATGGCGCTTCAAAAAGAAGAGGCAAGCAATCAGAGTACGCGGTACAGTTAATGGAGAAACAAAAGGTTAAATACACTTACGGTGTATTAGAGCGTCAGTTCGA
>CAMLFI010000006.1 GCA_946479225.1 uncultured Mucilaginibacter sp.
CGAGCGCGGGCAGCAGCCCCAATTTGTCCAGTAAGGCAGGGCGCAATTCGTTTGCAATTTTACGTATAGACCCTATGCCGGTATTTACTTCTGCCAATAGGCCGTCAATAATTTCGTCCCGGGCCGCATCATCTATCTTACTTCGTTTAAGGGCAGCTAATGACATTTTAAGGCCCGTAAGCTGCTGTCCGAATTCGTCGTGTATCTCGCGGGCAATCCGCGATCGTTCTTCCTCTAAAACACTATTTAACTGCCCGGCAAAGCTACGTGCACGCATTTCGGAAGCTTCAAGAGCTGAAGTTACCTTTTTGCGTTCCGCGCTGTAGGCCATGCTTTTGTATAATGCTGTGCCCGTCAGTTCATCTTTTAACAAGTAATCAGAAGCACCCATGGATAATGAACGGATGCCAAAATCAAAATCGGTAAAACCTGTTAACACAATTACAGGTGTATCGCGGCACAACTCTACCATATCTCGTATTAATTCTTCGCCTGTATTGTCAGGCAACGTTAGGTCTACTAACACAACATTATAGGAATTACCCGCTTCTATTAACTCCCGGGCCTGCCTAAAAGATGTCGCCCGGCGCACAACCGCTGTCATTTGCTCCGCAATCATCTCTTCAACGAGTATAAAATCGCCCGGGTTATCCTCCACAACCAGTACTTCATAAAGTTGGTCAGTATGTCTGATCATAATTATCGGATAATCGCGATTGAATTTTTACGTTTTGTTTTAGATGTGATTAAATATAGCGATAAATGGTCAAATTAAATTCAACGGCAGAGAATTGAGTTTTTGTTAATATTACCCTGCAAGATAAACCGTTACATCAAACGTCATTATTGCCTTTTTAATTGCGTTAAATTCCTACCTGAACGCCAATACCTCCAAAATTATTTAGGAATGATTTGGCACTTACGGCGATATTCTTGGTTATGAAATATTTAGCCGACAGGGTAGAATAAAACATTCTGCCATACTCAAAGTTGTTATCGCCCTTACCGCCATTGTAATTATAGCGTTCATACCCGCCCAAAAAATAGCCGTAACTGCCTGAAAAAACAACCCTGCCCAGTCGCAAATCAATACCGGCATTTAAACCAACGTTAAGACGGCTGTATACCGGTGTATAATCACCTTGAAATGTTTGTATAAAACGGGTAGTATCAGAAGTAGCAGATCCCAGGGGCGATGTTTTGGATGAATAAACCACATCTGTACCAACCTTTAGTCCCAGCACATTGTTTACATAACGGCTATAAGAAGCTGATAAACCAGCTTTAAAAATGGGTGTTGTTGATTTTCGGAATGATTTGTCCAATTGTAAATTGACGCCTTTTAGTTGGTAAAAGCCCGTTGTTATCTGGCCGGTATAGCCGCCAATAAGTTCAATTGCCAGCGCATTTTGACTTAAATTAAATTTAGGCGCACGTGTAGGAGCTGATGACAGGCCGTGTGTTACACCTATGAATGATTCTATTTTATTTAACCCAACGTTAGGCTTGCTGGTATTGGAGTTTGAGGCATGTGCTACAACGGCACCTATTTGCAAGTTGGTATTGTGGGTTACCGGGAAAACTAATTTTAGCTTGGCGCTGCTTATTATATTTATACGACCACCCATAACCTGGTTTACGCCGTTGGTGGCACCGTAATCCTTTGTTGAATATAAAAGACCAAGGCCCGGCGCAAATAAAACTTTAAACCCGTTAGTATTTAGTAATCTGATGTCTATTCCGCCCGATACTGCTACATGGCTGCCAAAATATCCATTGTTACGAAATTCGGGGTTATAAGCCGTTAAGGCATTGCCACCGCTAACGCCGTTCATATTATATAAAGTGGCTTCAATAGATATGTTTTCTACATTCAATGCTTTTGTCCACTCAGCTTCGCTATTAGCCGTGCTTATATTATAATTAATGCCAACCCCATTGTATGCACCCTGCGTACCAAACATTGTGGCACCGTACATAAAGTTTGCACCTATTGTATTTCTGTTTTGTGCGTATGAGCCTGATGTTACAGCCAACAATAATATCAGCAGTATTAACTTATTTTTTAATCTCATGTCTCAAAAGTTTAAAGCGTCTTTTAGTCACGGATCAAAATTGTTCAATACAATAGGGATGTAGATTAGACTGAAGTATGAAAACCCTGTAGTTATTTGATTGACACAGCTAATTAAGGCAGGATATTGAAAAGGAGAGATTTGTAGACCAAATCATTACGTCGCTTTCATTATCGGGACTATAGGGGCGCACTGGCCTGATAGGCAACTTTGTTTTATTAATAAACCAATTATTAACCAGCGGGCCCCGCCCTAAAAACAAGTATTATGAAGAAGTTATTACTATTATTGATAGTTATTATCCTGGCAAGTTGTAAAAAAGAAACTTCAAACATTACTTATCCCAGCGGCACACTCTTCAATGTTAAAAATGTATCGCTGAATAGCTTAGCGATACCCAACAACGGAGTTATGGTGACGCCTCAAAATCCGTTTATAATTGATGAGCTTTGGTCAAGCGATCAATCCAGCCAAAAGTTTTACACATGCCACAGTGCAAATGGAAATGAATATAAAATGCCGGAAAGTAATATGGAGATAATATCTATACCACAGTCATCGGTGGGTAAGTAACGTTAGTTTGCAGAAGAAATTAGTAACGGGCGGTTGTTTAGTGCAGGCGGGATCTGAAAACTAATTACTTGTTAAAAGTCAATTGATCACCAGTTAGCCATCATACTCGCCCTGCAGCGCGTACTTGCCAAACAGACATAACCCTGCGGTGGCCAGAGGGGTTATAATTGTGGTTGTTATTATACCGAAGATCATATCATCCTGTTTGCCTGATGATATTTTAGGGATGCCTAACTTAAATATTCCGATATAAACAACAATCAAACCCAACAATATCCAAACTATGCCAAGCAGCCTTTTTGCCTTTATTAGCAAAGCTGATGGTATTTTAGGTTCGATGTTAGATTCTCTATATTCTTTAAGGTAAAATACGCCTATTACAAAGGATACACACATAATGATAATGGGATAGGATAGACCTGCCAGGTAATAATCTTTACTACCGGCCTCGGTAGCCTTGTTGACCAGATAGGTGGAAATAACCATACACATACCCCCAAATACGCCAAAACCGATATGATACGGGAACGAGATAGAGGTGTACCTGATCTTTAGGGGAAACATCTCAACCAAATAAGCAGCCAGCGGACCGTATGAAAGCGCCACTATACTTAACAATATGGCTACGTAAAATATCAGCACCCACTTATCCTTACTATTCAGGATGATGCTTTTGAGGACTTCGGTATTTACCGGTTGACCGTTGGCAAGTGTTAACTTTTTTACTTCCTGGTAAATGGTTTGGTCGGTATAAAAACGTCGGGTTGTAGTTGTTATTACCGCTCCTTCCTGTTTCTTTTCGATGATTTGTTTAGCGGTGTCTTCTGTCTTATTTTTCAGGTTAACTGTTTGATAGATCTGCTCATATATAGGGCGCGAAATCACGATAGCGATAAACAGACTGGCTAATATTAAGGGTTTGCGACCCGTTTTGTCAGACAACCAACCTGATAGCACATATACAGGCATGCCTATCAAAAAGGCGATTATTAGAATGGTGTTTACCTCATTAAAATCGAGGTATAAGGTTTTTAGTAGAAAGGTTTGGATGAAAGTAAAGAACTGGCCGTTTAAAACTCCCACGCCCAATGTAACACCAAATAGCGCCAATAATATTACTTTTAAATTAGCCTTGTTACCAAATGTGTCTTTTAAGGGAGTAGCTGAGGTCTTCCCCTGTGCTTTTGCGTTTGCAAACAACGGCGACTCGGCCATGTTTTTGCGGATATATACAGAGATTATCACCAGGAATACAGATACTAAAAATGGTAGCCGCCAGCCCCATGCTTCCCAATCGGCAGGGGTTAGTATACTTTTTATGAGCAGCACCACCCCCAGCGAAATGAGGAAGGCGATAACTGCTGTTACCTGTATCCAACCTGTCCAGAAGCCGCGATCCTTAGCAGGGGAGTGCTCGGCAACAAATGTAGCCGCACCGCCATATTCGCCGCCTATGGCTAAGCCTTGCAGCAGCCTTAAAATAAGTACCAGCACGGGCGCTAAATAGCCTATGGTTTGATAAGTTGGTATGGCACCAATAAGGATAGTAGAACCACCCATTACCAGTAGTGTAACCATAAAAGTATATTTGCGGCCGATCAGATCGCCCAGACGACCGAAAAACAAAGCGCCAAACGGACGTACTACAAAGCCCGCTGCATAAGTAGCCAAGGTGATGAGGAAAGCTGCGGTAGCGTTGCCTTGAGGAAAAAATTTAGTGGCTATAACGCTGGCAAGGCTCCCAAAAATGTAAAAGTCATACCATTCTACAATAGTGCCTATTGACGAACCGACGATAACCGGCACGAGGGATTTAGTATTAAAAGCCATTTGATATCCAGGTTTTGTCTGTTAGGTTTATCTATTCAGATTCAGACAATTGAAAGGTATAGAAAAATCAGCAAACAGACCCTGCTAACTAATTACTTATCCCAAACCTGTGGCGGCCAAGTATAGCTGCCGGGCTTTAAGGTTAAAAAAAGATCCTCCCGCCCGACCGCTCTCAGACGGACAACGCCTGTGCTAAACTCCTCAACAGGCACAAAGTTGGTTAGGTTTAATTGCTTTATAATAGCCGATGCTGTTGCGCCGCCTTCTATCAGCAATTCTTTTATGGTTATCCTTTTAAAGACCTTTTCAACCAATATGGCCTTCTTTTGCTGTAGGTTAATTGCACCTATGGCAATTTCATCAATAGCAATTATAGCCTTGTTATGCAGCTTTAGTAAAGTTGTAACTTCATCGGCCCAGTTATCAAATAAATTTTCTGAAGGATGTGTCGAGCTAACTATACCTTGTGGCATATAGCTTACCGGCCCACCGGCATTTTTTTGTTGTTTAATGGCTTGCCTGCTTTTGTCAAATGTAGTACCACTTACAAATAAAACACGATTTTGCAATGGATTTTTTTGGTCAATAAGTTGTGGTAAATGCCCCAGTGATTCCAGTATCGCGGCAAAAAAACCTGAACCCCCTGCCAATAATGTTTCCTTGTCTGTTTTGGCTACCCATTTTTTAAGATCGGTTTCGGTTTCGCAACAGGCTATCGTAATACCTTTTGCAGGTAAAATGTCGTCGGCAGTTTTTATGGCGATATCGTTTTTGTCGCAGCGAAGCATGGTATGTATCTCTGCACCGGTTATTGCAAAATCGGGGTCATTGGCAAAACTGCTTAAATAGATGGGCAACCCATCTATATAATATTGCCCGTTTATTATTTTACGATTTAAAGCGGGGTTAGCAGGTGCCAATAGCGCTTTATCTAAACCAAATTGTTTTAAATGGGAGTGAAGCTCAGCAATTACGTGACCACGCAACACGGAGTCCACCTTTTTAAACAAAAACTCAGGGTTTAACTTTTTTAGTCGGTCAGTAATGTCAGCCATTGTTTTTACCGCGTCCGCTTCGCCCATTGACCGAGTATCAGTAGCTACAACCAGTAAACCAGCAGTGGTCGTTTGATCAATCGTCGTAACAATCTCAACCTTTAGGCCATAACGCAAGCCTATGCCCGCAATTTCAACGGCCCCGGTTAAATCGTCGGCAACAACGGCTATCATTTAGCTTACAGCTTGCTTACGGTATTTGCTTAATTGCACAGCCGATTCAATAGCCAAAATCATCGCATCGGCGCTGGCAACGCCCTTTCCCGCAATTTCAAACGCCGTTCCATGATCAACCGAGGTACGGATAATAGGTAGTCCCATAGTAATGTTTACGCCTTTAACACTCTTCATTTGTTGCTTCGCAGCGTCCCACTGAAATCCTGTTAATTTAAAAGGGATATGTCCCTGGTCGTGGTACATAGCTACTACGCCGCCGTAAGCGCCGGTTGCGGCTTTGGCAAACAGCGTATCGGGGGGCACCGGACCATCCACATCGTAACCTCTGCGGCGTGCCTCTTCAACTGCGGGTAATATCTCCAGTTCTTCTTCGGTACCAAACAAGCCACTGTCGCCTGCGTGGGGGTTTAACCCTGCTACGCCTATTTTTAAATTCGTTTCTCCCAAGCTGATGAGGCCATTATGCAGCAGATCCACTACTTCTAATATGCGATCCTTTTTTACCAGGTCGCAGGCTTGTCTTAACGATACATGGGTTGATACATGGATAACTTTTAGATTATCCTCAACCAAAAGCATGGCATATTTGCGCGTACCGGTAAGGTCGGCATATATCTCGGTGTGCCCGGCATAGTGGTGTCCGGCCTCGTTTATAGATTTTTTGTTGATAGGGCCCGTTACCGTCGCATCTATATCGCCGGACAGTGCCAGTTCAATTACTTTTTTTACGGATTGAAAAGCCGCTTCGCCTGCCATGGCAGATATCTCACCGAAATTAAACTGGTCTATCTCTATTTTATGCAGATCAAACACATCTATCACTCCGTATTTAAACTGCGCTTCACTTACACTTTTAATAGTGTTTATAGCCGCGTTTAAACTTAGCCGCTTAATAATTGCCTCAAATACCACAGAGTCACCAACCAATAAGGGCTTACAGCTATCGTATATACTTTTATTAAGTAATGCTTTTATAGCTATCTCGGGCCCAATGCTGGCCGGGTCACCCATCGTTATTCCTATAATTGGTTTGTGAGGCATTAATTTTTATTGAGTAGGAGTGCAATTTACTTTTTTGATGGACGGATTACAAGGAGTTATAGAGTAGTGAAAGCTAATATTTAAGATAGTTACGATGTTCCTGAAAAGTTTTTTTTGATACTTTTTTTATAAAAAAAATGGTAAAATTTCCTACCAAACATGTAGCGGAAATCACAAAAAATAGATAGTATGTCAATGTAATGTCATGGTGTTAATTTTATGTAAATATGGCGTTACGGTAAAGTACGGGCAGTTTTTTGTCATTTATGCTGATTTGTTAGTGTGTTTGTTACACAATCAATTTTTTGTGATGTATTTTATACACTAAGGGTATTAAGGATATTGTAATCTATACACCTAGTTCGTTGAAAATATTAAAAAATCCCAACGTTTATCGCAGTGTATTATGAAATTATTATAAAAATTCAAATTTATTTGCCAAATCGTTAATGTTGCTGTACTTTTGTTATGGATTTAAAATTTAAGACTATGAAAAAATTATTTATTACAGCAGCAATAGCTACAATGTTTAGTGTTACTGCGTTTGCGGATGGTGGAAAGAAAGTTAAAGCAGAAGGTGAGAAAAATGTATCATATAGTGCACTTACCAAATTCTCTACCGAATTTGAAAATGCTTCAAATGTTGTTTGGACAGTAACTCCAAATTGCCAGAAAGTTGATTTTGTTACAGAAAGTGGTAAATACACTGCATTTTATGATCTTGACGGCGAATATCTGGGCCGCACGCAGGAAATTTCTGTATTGCTTTTACCGGAAGCTAGTCGTAAGGAGCTTAAAGCTAAATATGCCGACTACACCGTTAGCCAAGTTATTCAGTACGAAAATACGAGTGCGGAACCATTGGTTTACTTTGTTGACCTTGTAAAAGCAAACAAGGAAGTCGTGTTAAAAGCGGTTCCGAATCAAAGCCTGGCTTTTTTCCAAGCTATTAAATAAGCCCATTACAGTACCCTTTTTAGTTTTTGGATCCACTTCGGTTAGCCGGAGTGGATTTTTTTACATATAAGGGATAACTAAAAAGCCTTTCCGAATACGGAAAGGCTTTTTAGTTAAAACATAATGGATCGACTAGCGAGGACCGCCGCCACCTGGGCCACCTTGCATACGTGCAGCTTGTGCTTTTTCGTACGCTGTGAACTGCTCAGGAGTTAAAATGGTTTTTAATTTTGCAGTAACAGAAGCCGTGATAGGAGCCATTTTTTCTCTAATCGAGCTTCTGTCATCGCCAAGAGCTGTCATTAAGCTATCTCTGCTTTTTGTTTGAGCTTGATAAACAACCAATAGTTTTGCAGCTTGTGCATCAGTGATGCCTGTAAGCGAAGTTTTTAAACCCTCAACACTTTGCTCAGGGGTACGTCTGAAGCCACCACCCGGGCCACCTTGTGCGAAGCTAACAGCGCTAATGCCTAATACGAAAGCGCCTACTAATAATACTTTTTTCATTTCTTACGGTTTTTATTGTTTTAGTATAAGATAAAGGTATACGCTAAAGGTTTAAATTTTATTATGTAACTTAAATGTTGCCATAAGTAAAAACTACAACTTTGCACGCAAATATCTCATTCAAAAAAAGCCGTTTAATTATTATTTTGCTGCAGCTTACTTATAGATCGTTGCATCTGCGCCATCATATTGGTAAGGCTTTCCATAGTAGGCTCGGGCATGGGCTCTGGCAATTGCATAGATATATAGGCCTTGGCTTTCCATAATTCAAGCACATCTTCGCCATTTACTTCATAAGATTCGTAAACTGGGTTGTCTGATACCAACTTCAGCTTTTTATTATCCTTAAACTTATTGCCTACCCTTTTATAAACTACACCTTCGGTTTTTGATACCACCACGTACGTTTGGCCGGGTTTAACATCGGCCCAGTTCTCAACATACTCACCTATAATAGTAGTGCCCGATGTTAGTGGCAGCATTGAGTCGCCATTTATTTCAAAAGCACGGTAAGTACCTTGCTTAAACATGGGCAAATAAAACTTGGGCAGCTTTGCCACATATTCCGGATCAGCGTACCCATTAAGGTAACCGGCGGCGGCTTTTACCGGCACCATTTCTATATTCTCGTTATCTTCTTTATCAACCGATATGCTGAGGATGCGTAAATTATCAGGATTACCTTTGGGTTTTGGCGCCCATTTTTCGTTTATTTCTTCGTTAATAAAGTCATCAAGACTAATATCAAAATATAATGCTATTTTTTTTAGTAAATCATATTTGGGTTCCGCGCGTTCTTCTTCATATGCGCCCACCAATGACCTTTTTATACCTATCTCATCTGCAAATTGTTGCTGTGTGAGACCTTTTTTCTTCCGGAGGAATTTAATATTTAAAGAAATATTTGCCATAAAATTTGGAATTGCTAAATTAATTAGTAATTTTATGCTCATAAAGTTAGTAATTATTTTTTCATCAGCAAATTTTATTATCAAATGAAGCGCTTTATTTACATCATCACCGACAGAAACCGCAATAACCTGCATGTAGGCCTATGTTCAGACCTGTTAAAAACCATCAAATTTTATAATGAGATGCCTACTTTGTTTTTTGATAATTCAAAACAGCTAAACCGTTTGGTTTATTTTGAGGAGATAAATAACGAAGACATGGCGATGGAGCGCTTTAAAACTGTAAGTACCTATACCCGTGCCCAGAAGGAAAGAATGATACGGCCCGTTAATCCTGATTGGATAGATCTTACCGCTGCATTGAATTTTGAAACTGGTGTTAGAAGGCCGCAACAAGTACGGCCCTCAATTAATATGAATAGGGTGGCGCTTACTGCTTAATAAATTTAAGCGCGCCCGAATTCATGCAGTATCTTTTGCCGCCGCGAGAAGGGGGGCCATCGTCAAACACATGGCCTAAATGCAGGCCTGTGCTGCGCTCAATAACTTCTGAGCGTTCCATGCCATAACTATTGTCCACAACTATCTCTATTTTTTTGGGATCAACAGGCTTAACAAAACTCGGCCATCCTGTTCCGCTATCAAATTTATCTTCCGACGAAAAAAGTACTTCGCCGGTTGCTGCGCTAACATATACGCCTTTTTGATGATTATCATGATATGCATTTTGAAACGGTGACTCAGTACCTTTTTCAACCATAATATGGTATTGGTTAGCCGTAAGCAACTTTTTCCACTCGGCAGAAGTTTTGGCCGCTGTTCTTTTTACCTGCTGACCATTACTATCCTGGCAGCCAACGGCAACTATGCTAAACAATATTGCAAGTGCGCCTATTATCTTTCTCATATTTATATTCATTGTTTTTACCAAAATTACGCAAAACCCGCGTTATTGGTTTGTCATTAGAAAGTAGATTAAATTGATTTGAATTTTGGTATTAACGGCGATGAGACCAAATGTATAAAACCATTGTGTTGTTTCAGATCACTTTTTTGCAGGATACTTTTACCGCCCATTTCATCAATTAAAACAATATTATTATCTCCATCAAACTGCGCCTTGAGCGGGGCACCGGCAATTGTTCTAAAAACGGCAGTGCCCTTTTGCTTGCTTATCTCTTTAGCAATGTTTTTAGCAGAAATTTTACCAGGCAAAGCATGATAAGTTATTAAGGCGATAAGATCGTACTTATTTTTGGGCATTAGCAACGCGTCAAGCTTACCCGGTGGCAATTTATTAAAAGTACTGTCAACAGGTAAAAAAACTGTCAGCGGTCCCGGATCATTGAAGGTTTGCATCAAACCGCATATATTAAGGGATCGGGAAAATACTTTTGCCTGTTTAAATGCCCGAATATTGACTTCAATTGGATTTTCGGGATTCATTAATTCACCCTGTTTATTTTCAGGTGATCCGGCGTTTATAACCGGATCTTGTGCTGCCACTGTAGTAATAACAGCACAAAAAACGATCTTTAACAGTATTATTTTCATAATGCTGTACAAATGCCAATACCGTGCCTTTAGGTGCTTAAATATTGCAAATTACCATCCAGGGGTGAAGCCCAAACCAAAAACAGGTTTCTTTACGTCATTGCGGTTAAGTGGAAGGGCAAAGTAAGGCTCCAATACAAAATAGCCAAACAGATTAACACGTAAGGATATACCTGTACTTAAAGCAGGCACGCGCTGGTTGGCATTATATACAGGCAACCCATTTGCATCGGTACCAATCCTGTCAGGTGCGAGCCCCATTTTTATTTGGTTTCCGGCGTTCCAGGCTAAACCGGCATCAAAAAACACATTTAGCTCAGAGAAAAGGAACTTTGATTTTATTGCAGATAGTTTTTCGGGGCCTGTAAACGGTAGTCTCACCTCAAAGCTGCCCACCGCTATACGCGACCCGGATAGCTGATCAATGGTGAAGCCGTTGCTTGGTTTTCCGTTGCTGTTGTAGAAAGTTTGAGATTCATAACCTCGCATCAGGAAAGGATAACCTAAAAACAAGGGGTAAAGCGCGTTGTTTTTTCCCAACCGGCCGTAGCCATACAGGCGCATGGCAAAAGTTACGGGTGCTACGCGGGTATATTTACGAAGATCAATAGTTGGTGAAAAGAATTTATAGCTACCAAAGTTGTACTCGGCTTCTATGCGGTATCTGAAACCACTTAATGGTGAAGCCACGCCAAAAAAGGAATTGTCGCCAACCAAAGCCGTGCTTACCTGGAATATACTGGCAGACTGTAAATTAACTCCACTATTGTACGGATCAGAATTATAGTCGGTTAAACTTACATTGTGTTTGTCATACCCCACGTAATTGCCGGTGGCTTTGTCGTAGTATGTACTGTAGCGATCAACCTTATAATAATATTGTGTTGCGCCGGTACCAAATTCAATGCGATGCACCTTTGATAAAGGGTAGGAGGTAAATGCCGACAGCTGGTCCTGGAAGATGCGTACTATATCATAACGTTCTTCAACTGCTGGCTTGGCATTGAAACTTGTTGGTACAACGTTATAGGTTGCAAACTTTAAAGGAATATGTGATATGCCGCCGCCCCAGTTCCAGCGGCTTTCTTGGTTAACGTACATAAATTGCCCGCCGATATCATACAATTCGCCGTTAACAGCTAGCCCCGCATATATTTGATTACGACCCAATATATCGCTAAATACCCCCTGCACGCCACTGGCAAGGCCGGTACTGCCAAACGAATTTACCGCTACGCCAACGCCGCTGCTTGCCAAATAATCTAACTTGAATTTTGACCGGTACTTAATTGTTTTAACAGAATCAACAGGTATTCTGGGATAAGCCAGGTAGTTGTTAAGGTTTGTATTGATAAGATCAACACCAACGGAACGCGGCGGAGGAAGTGTGCCGGCTGCAAAATTAGTTTGGGCAGGATCGGCGTTTATAGCTGTAAAGTCAGACTCCTTAGCGCTATACAAGTTGTATTTTTGTGCTCGATAATAGGAGTAGGCTATATCACCACTGGCTGATACGCTCAAGGCCGGCGAAAACTCGGTTATTCCGCTTATACCCGTGAACATATTGGTCATTTGCTTTAACTGCCCACCGGCAACATCATAAAGATAAAGGTTGCGGAAACCATCGCGGTTGGATAGAAAATAAATGCCCTTACCGTCTGACGAATATTGAGGGTTTAAATTATTTGCACCGTTAAACACGTTCAAATTGGTTACCTGGCCGGTAGCCATATCATAAATAGCCAGGTTAAATGTTATGGCTTGCGATAGGGTTTTATCATAAGTGGCCCTATCCGTAGCAAATACTACTTTTTTGCCATCTCTTGAAAAGCTTGGCTGATAATCAGAATACTTATCGTTGGTTAGCTGGGTAACTTTTTTTGTATCAAAGTTGTAAACGTATAAGTCGCTTTGCCCTTCGGACATGCCTTGGAATACGATCTGATTCCCCGCGGGCGACCATGACAGGTTACCAAACTGCTCGGCCTTTTCCATTGAAATATTATACAACACCTTACCGCTTGGTACCTCGACAACCAGCATGCGGTTGCGGCCTTTGCTGAATATACTGAAAGCGAACTTTTTACCATCGGGAGACCAGGTTCCAGCTGATTCCAAAAAGTTAAACTCGTCAACGTGCGTGTTTGTGACACGGCTGGTCAGCTTTTTAATTATGCGCCCCGTTCGGTTATCGGCCAGAAAGAGATCTATAGCAAAGAGGCTTTTTTCTGACAAGAAGGCCATGTACTTTCCATCAGGGCTGATAGAAGGGGCCAGATTCATTTTGCCCGAATTTTTCTCATCAATAACAATATTGCCTATTGGTTTCTGTACCGTATCGGTTAAAAACGGCTTGTAAGTGGCTTCAATTGATTTTTTCCAGAGCGCTGATAAGGTTTTATCATCATAACCAAACGTTCGCCTTATTGCGTAAGGCAACCCGTACCGCGCTGTGTTTTTGAAAAATGGTACAATAACGGTGTCGCCATAGGTTGAGCCTATAAACGACCAAAATGCCTCGCCATAGCGGTAGGGAAAGTATTTACTACTTTCAGTTAGATCTCGTACGGTGGGGATATCGTTATTAAGATACGCATCGCGCATCCACATGGCCGTATAAGTATCTTTTTTACCAAGGGAGAGATATTCTGCCATACCCTCTATCATCCATAACGGCACATTATCTAAATTTTCAAATTCGTCACCCTTTCCTAAGAGTACGTGATATTGAAAAGCGTGCACCAATTCGTGACCTAATACGTGTCGGGTAACATGGTTATTCTCCATAACGGGCATTACCACACGATTCTTTAAACCTTCGGTAACACCGCCTGTTCCAACCTCAATATCGCCGTCAATGGCGGTAGTTTGTTGAAAGTCGGGGTGATTGGCATATAAGATAATGGGATTGGCTACTTTAAATGTATCCCTAAAAACCTGTTGGTGCAGGGTATACCAAAGCTCGCTTTCCTGTGCTATGCGTTTTACCAGGCTATCATTTTTCAGGTAGTAGTATATTTCAAAATGGGGTGTTTTGTAAACCTGAAATTTGAGTTTTTTATAACGGACCTTATTTTGACCAAAATATTGAGCATTTGCATCAAACCCGGCCAACAAAACAAAGGCAATACTGATCAATATAACAGAGAGTTTTGCCGTTTTAGCAATAAGGAAGCAGGGTTTAACCATGGGTTTAATATTATGCAAGCGCTAATTTAAAAAAATGCCCTGTTAAATAGTGTTAAATTTTGTTAAGCAGACTTATGGAGCAATAGTTGGTGCCGGCGCAGGTTCCGTTTGAAGCGTATCAAAAGGAATTTCCATCAGGCTATCAACGGCAAGCGTATCAACCGGTATATGTGGCGAAGGGCAATCATAAGGTTTGCTGATCTTTACCCAAGGTTTCGGAAAGGGTCCGTACGTGTAGCCTGATTTTGGATCAGCGTAAACTTTCTCCATAAACCTACCAAAAATAGGTAGTGCTGTGCGCGAGCCTTCGCCGGTTTCTGATGAATTGAAATGCACACTACGGTCATCAGCACCTACCCACACACCGGTAACAAGGTCTTTGGTAATACCCATGTACCATCCGTCAACATAGTCAGATGACGTGCCTGTTTTGCCGCCTATCTGGTTGTTGTTATTCCACAATTTATATTCCCAAAGCGCCTGCGATGTTCCACCGGGTTCTTCCATGCCGCCCCTGAACATATACAGCATAAGCCATGCGGTTTCCTCGCTTATGGCACGTTCTGTTTGTAATTTGAATTCCTTCAGCACATTACCATCCTGATCGGTTATTTTGGTTACCAGTAATGGGTCAATCTTTTCTCCTTTATTTAAAAAGGTACCGTAAGCACGCACCATCTCGTAAACCGACACGTCATTTGAGCCCAAAGACACGGATGGTACCGGTTTAAGCTCACTTTCAATACCTACCTTGTGTGCATACTCAACTACTTTATCCCATCCGACCGCCTCAGTAACTTGTGCTGTAACAGAATTTACAGATTTTCCCATCGCCCAGCGTAATGACATTTCGCGGCCCGAAAAGTTCCAGTCGGCATTATTCGGTTCCCAAACTTCTTTTTTCCCCCCGTAGGTATAGTTAATAGTCACGCGCTTGTCGGTAAATTTATCGCAAGGCGTGTAGCCATTATCTAATGCAGTTAAGTAAGCAAATGGTTTAAATGTTGATCCGGCCTGGCGTTTTGATTGATTTACGTGGTCGTAGTTAAAATGCTTAAAGTCAATACCGCCAACCCATACTTTTATTTTTCCGGTTGTTGGTTCAACACTCATCATGCCGGTATTCAAAATACGTGCATAGTATTTAATAGAGTCAACGGTAGAAAATGTAGTGTCTTTATCGCCCTTCCAGGTAAATACCTTCATGCGTTTAGGCGTTTCAAAGTATTTCTTTATCTGTATAGTGTCGCCTTTATATTTCGCTTTTAATAATTTATAAATAGGGAGGCGCTGTTCCGCTTTTAAAACAAAGTCTTTTATTTCATTGCCCTTTGAATCACGCCAAGGGTTTTCAGTGCCCCAAACGTTATTAAAACGACGTTGTAAGGAGCTCATTTTCTCTTGAACGGCCTCTTCGGCATATTGCTGCAAACGCGAATCGATGGTAGTATATATCTTCAATCCATCCTCGTACAAGTTATAATCGTTCTCTTTGCACCAATCTTTTAACCAACGCTCTACGGCTTCGCGCAAATATGAATCGCCGTGCGAGGCAGTTTCTACATAACTTAAATTAAGCTTGATAGGTTGTTTACTGTATGCATCAAAGGCTTGCTTGCTTATGTGCTCATACTTTTGCATCTGCGCCAATACTACATTACGACGTTCCTTTGATTTTTCGGGATTATTTATAGGATTATACGTAGATGTTGCTTTGAGCATACCTACCAGCGTTGCCGCCTCGGCAGGATTGACGGTGTTTGGGTTTTTGTTGAAAAACTTCAACGTAGCTGTTTTGATACCGAAAGAATTATTACCGAATGGTACAGTGTTAAAATAAAGCGTTATTATTTCCTGCTTACTGTAAACATGCTCCAATTTAAAGGCGGTTAACCATTCCTTAAATTTAAAAACGATGGTACGCAGAAGTGGAATGTGACTTACCAAGCCCTGCGATTTACGCTTACGGGTTGAAAATAGGTTTTTTGCTAACTGCTGCGTAATAGTACTACCACCACGACGATCGCCCTGTGCTGTGGATAACATACTGGTGGCAAAGGAGTAGAAATCGACGCCGCTATGATTATAAAACCTTATGTCCTCGGTAACTATAAGCGCATTGATCAGATTAGGCGAGATGTCTTTATACTCAACCGGCGATCTGTTTTCGCGGTAATATTGCCCGATAAGTTTGCCATCGGCGGTGTATACCTGCGATCCTACTGATAGTTGCGGATGCTTAATGTCCTGCATGTCAGGCGAGTAACCGAACAGCCACAAAAAGTTAAGTTCAATACAGCAAAAGAATAAAATAACAAAGTAAATAAAGATGACAATATACCTGAGATATTTGTTTTGTATGCGTTTGAACATTCGGTAAAGATGTAAAATTATGGCTCAAAAACACAAGCCGGATTATAATTCAGTACAACGACGCAAGTAGGAATAAATTTTATTAACCACCTTAAATTATGACTGCCACCAAGTCCGTTATATTATAATTTACGTTTTAGTTTTTTTGCTCGCCTTTGCAAATTTATTAAAAGCAAGCGCTGAATCTATCCAATAATTGAAATTAGTGTTGTCACTTAATATTTCAGGACCTACAAAAACGTAATCCTTTAACGGTTTTCCGTTGCGTATCATTCCTCGTACGCCGTACATCTCTAATGCTTCCAGATAGGAGGGGCCAACCCGACAAAGCATTTCGTCGTTACTTGCACAAACACACATTTTACCCTCTACCATAAAGCAAATACCATTGAACATTTTTTTCTCTTCAACATCGGTAATGCCTTTGTTAAAAAGTACTTCCCTTATCTTATTGGTTAAATCTTCGTTAGCGGGCATTTGACTATTTAAATGTTGCTGTTGTTACAAAACTTGATGCGCCGTTTCTTACTGCAATGGCTTTTATCATCATCCCCCCAATTAAAGGGAGAGGTTTACTATAAATTGTTGATGATGTAGTAGGAGTGGAGCCGTCGGTTGTGTAATAAATTGTATTAGCTTCAATATCATTGCTTTTTATGGCGATCTGCGTGGGCGGTGCGAAGGTTTGCAACAATGTTATTGACGAGTTAGGCACAATTTTGTTGTCGCTGATCTTTGATGCCGGACGCTCCATATCCTGCATCGCCATGCGATTAGGTAGCTTTCCGGTAAAAACTTCCAGATCGCCGCCATTGGCAATATCATCATGATTTATGTAAAGTTTGTTGTGTGATTTCTTGTTAAAGTTAAGGCCCTGAACATAGATGTTATCACGACTAACAACCGCTCCACTGTTCAATATAGTAAGCTTTTTGCCATTCTCCAGATGCACAACGGCTTTAGCAAACTGCGGTAAACCTATTTGATATTGCTGCTGCCCCGGTGCTATATTATACAGCCCAAGGCTTGACATAATATACCAAGCCGACATTTGTCCGCAATCCTCATTACCGGTAAGGCCATCAGGTTTGGCGGTATAATAATCATTAAGTATGCGGTTAAGGTAAAGCTGCGTTTTATCGGGTGTATTAGTGAAATTAAATAAATAAGCCAAGTGATGACTGGGTTCGTTACCATGAGCATACATGCCTATTAAGCCGGTAATATCCGGCAGTTCGGTTCCTGTAAGCTTCGCTGTAGTGGTAAACATTTCATCAAGCTTAGCAGCAAATTTATCCGCTCCACCCATTTGGGCTATTAAACCCTCCACATCATGTGGTACAAAGAAGGAATACTGCCAGGCATTGCCTTCTACATAAATTTTTTGATCAACTTCGTTTGGGTCAAACGGTGTTTTCCATGCGCCGTTAACATGTGCCTGCATAAAACCCGTTTGACTATTGAAAACATTTTTCCAGTATTGCGCACGTTTAATGTAGGTTTCATAATCTTTTTCCTCGCCCAGCATTTTAGCCATTTGCGCAACACACCAGTCATCATACGCATACTCTAATGTTTTTGATACGTTCTCTTTTTCCTCATTAGCAACCAAACCGTTTTTTACGTAAGACGCTAAGCCGAAATGATCCCGGTTAACTGTGGCCTTCATAGCGGCAAAGGCTTCCTTTGCATCAAAATCTCTTATTCCTTTTGCATACGCATCCACAATGACCGGGATAGAATGGCTGCCTATCATGCAATAAGTTTCGTCAGAGCCCAGCGGCCACACCGGCAACTGCCCACCTTGCTGATTAATAGCTAAAAAGCTTTTTATAAAGTCGGTGGTACGCTTGCGGTCAATTAAGGTAAGCAAGGGATGCTCGGCACGATAGGTGTCCCACAGCGAGAATACTGTATAGTAATTAAAACCTTCTGCAAAATGTATCCGGCCATCTAGCCCTCGGTACTGGCCATCAATATCATTATAAATATTAGGAGCCAGCATTGCGTGATACATGGCGGTATAAAAAACCGTTAGTTTTACTTTCGAAGGATCGGGAGGAGGAGGCGTTTTCTTTTTGGTTTTATCTTTCGGGGCCTTTGCGGCATCCGGATTTGGCATGCCCATAGGTACCGTGCGGAGATTGGCCGGCGGTGCGCCACCCTCTACCTCGATTTTTGAAAGCTCGATGTTCCACGCAGCCTTCGCCGCTTTTTCGATGCGTTTAAAATCAAAATCAGGTACTTCAGCGTTAAGGTTTTTTAAGGCACCTTCGGTGCTTACTGATGAAACACCTACTTTGCTTATAACTTCGTTAGGATCATCAAACTGAATGAATAATTTTATGTTTTTTCCTTCCGCTCTTTTAAGCCCGTCTTTAACTTCATCGTTAATAGCTATGCCATAAGTTTTAAATGGTTTTGAAAATTTAGCATAAAAATAAACATACTGATCTTTGGCCCAGCTTTTTGACTGCCGCATACCTCTAATCTCACGGTCATTCACTATTTCTATCCAGGAATTTAAAACCTGATCGCGGTGCTGTAAATCAATAATTATATTAGCCTGTTTAGTTGACGGAAAATCGTACTTGTGAACACCAATCCGCGTAGTAGCGGTCAATTCAACGTCGATATCATATTTATCTAAATGAGTTTTGTAATAGCCCGGCGAGGCATCCTCATTTTTCTTTTGAAACGGCGAACGGTATTCAGTGTTTTTAAACCGAGGCTGTCCGGTTGTGGGCATAAACAAAACGTCGCAGTAATCAGCTATGCCGGTTCCGCTTAAATGGGTGTGCGAAAAACCGTAAACAACGGTATCGGTATAATGGTAACCCGAGCACCCATCCCAACCTGTAAGGCGCGTATCCGGGCTTAACTGCATCATTCCGAAGGGAGTTACCGCGCCTGGGTAAGTATGCCCGTGGCCGCCTGTGCCTATAAACGGATCAACATATTTTGTATAATCCTGCTTTTTTTGAGCCGATGCAGAAGGAGCGAAGTTGAATGTAAACGCGATAAACAGGGCGGCACAAAATATCCTCATTAGGGCAAATGTTTTTTATTGTGAATTTAAGATTTTATGGCAAAGTCGTCAGCATCATTCAAAAAAGGTAATGCAGCGCGTGTTTTAGCCACCTCGTCGGCGATAATAGAGAAGGTGTAAACATCCTCTTCATCGCGTTTATAGTAAACAGTATTGCCGTTGGGATCAATGCAGCTTGAATCGCCTGAGTGATAGATCCCGTGACCATCATGCCCCACCCGGTTTAGTCCTATTACATAAGCCTGATTTTCAATGGCCCGTGCGTTTATCAGTGCCCGCCAATG